>JAAVYQ010000004.1 GCA_022791215.1 Bacilli bacterium
ACGCATTATAGGTGTCTCCTTCAAAGTTGCCTTTGTTGACTGAAATTGAGTCTGCTAATACCATTATAATCGCACGTCCTAATGTGTCATCTTTTGCAATGTTGGTTTCTAGGTGTTCTCTTTTAAATGTAAATATGTATTCTTTGTTTGTTACAGTTTTACAATTTACGATAATGTTCTTTCCGTCTATTGTCGCTTTTATTTTTGTGTCGACTTTTTCATATTCTTTTATAGTATTATTGTTATTAAATATTGTAACGATTTTTTCTAAATCATTCTTTTTCTCTTGATATGAATTTATGTTGTGTATTACTCCTAATATTCCAAGTGCTAGTAATATTAGCATTATTAAACCCCAAAATATACTTCTAAATATATTCGCTTTTTTCATTGTTATCACCCTTTATTATATTTATATTATAAAATAAATTTTGTTAAAAGAAAAGAGAAATATACTTATATACTTCTCATAGTGTCTATATTTTTGTATGGATTTACTTTGTCAATTTTATCTGTAAATAATATGCCTTCTAAATGATCCATTTCATGTTGAAAAGCAACGGCTATTTCCCAAGTTTAACACTTTATAAATTTGAAACACTCTCAATCTTAGATAACATCTAAGTTTTTTTAATTTTTAGTTATTTTTATCTTGCGTACAATAGGCGTACAATGGTATAATGATATTAAGGTTGTGATTATATGCGATTAAGAATTATAAAATCTAAAAATAGTACTCAATATGCAATTATAAAAGATTACACAACTTCTTCTGGTAAGAGAACTACAAGTATTTATGAAAATTTGGGTAATCAAGAGAAAGTTGAACTTCGTTTTGGAAAAGATAATACTATTATAGAGATAACAAAATATATTAATTCTTTAAATGAAGATCTTAAACAAGGAAAAGCAGTTCTTGTTAATCTTATAAAAAATCCTAATAAAAAAATAGAAAAAAATATTATAAGAAAATTCAATGTTGGTTATCTCTTCTTAAAAGATATTTATTATTCTCTTAACTTAGATAAAATGTGTAAAGAAATACAAGATAAATATAAATTTGAATTTGATTTGAATTGTATTCTAGAATGTTTAATCTATTCAAGAATTCTATGGCCTTCTTCTAAACTATCTACATATAAACAATCTAATAAATTTGCTGAAAAAATATCTTTTGAATATCAACACATTATAAGATCTTTAGATTATCTATCCAAGGAATTTGATTTTATACAAAAGTTCTTATTTGATAATAGCAATAAAATTATGGATAGAAACTATAAGGTTATCTATTATGACTGTACTAATTTCTTCTTTTATACTGAAGAAAATGATTTTCAAAAATATGGTATAAGCAAAGAACATCAACCACTTCCTTTGGTTCAAATGGGATTATTTATGGATGCAGATGGACTTCCCTTTGCATTAAATATTAATCCTGGTAATACTAGTGAAACTACTACTATGATACCTAGTGAAGAAAAATTTTTAAAAGAGTATAACATGGACGGAAAGAATATTGTAGTATGTACTGATGCTGCCATGTGTACTGATGATATAAAGAAATTTAATGTTCAAGATGGAAGAGGTTTTGTTATTACTCAGTCAATAAAAAAATTAAAAAACGAACTTAAAGAATGGGCAGTAGATAGTGATGGATGGAGAATATTAGGTAATTTAGTTGATATATACAATATTAAGGATATAGAAAATGATGACGAAAAAAAGAAAATATATTATGATAAAACATTCTATAAGGAAATTGAATGTGATACTAAATCAGTTAATCAAACATTAATAGTTACCTTCTCTTTTAAATACCAAACTTGGCAAAAAAACATAAGAGAAAAGCAATTTGAACGAGCTACAAAATTAGTTAATGAAATTAACGAAAAAAACAAAAAAGCAACTAAGAAAAAAGATGTAGAACAAATTAAAATAAGTAAAAATCCTAATGATCCTAAAAGATTTATTAAAGAAATTAGAATTACAAATGATGGTGAAGTTGCAAATAACATAATGTATGATATAGATAAATCAGCATATGAAGATGAAACAAAATATGATGGATTTTATGGTATCACTACTAATCTTATAGATGATACTAAAACAGTAATAAAAGTAATGAATGGTAGATGGGAAATAGAAGAAAGTTTTAGAATAATGAAAGAAGAATTTGATTCAGATAATGCTTACCTATCAAAAGAAAATAGAATAAAAGCACATTTTCTAACTTGCTACCTAGCATTATTTGTATATAGATACTTAGAACATAAGTTAAATGATAAATACACAGTGTATGAAATCATAGAATGTTTAAGAGATATGGAAGTCTTAGAAACTAAAGGTGATGGCTATCTTCCAGCATATATTAGAACTGATTTAACAGATGATTTACATCAAATTTTTGGCATAAATACGGATACTGAGATAATAAGTTATAAAAAATTTAAAGAAATTTTAAGTAAAGTAAAGGTTAAATAAAAAGTACGCATAAAAATCATAAAAAAACAAACTCCTAAAAGCTCATAAATAAGGAGATAGGAGTTTTTTTGCTACAACAAAGTGTTAAATGTAGGATTATAAAATAAATTTTGTTAAAAGAAAAGAGAAATATACTTATATACTTCTCATAGTGTGTGCGTTTATAATAGAAGTATAACAAATTTAACAAACTAGCAAGAAGATATATGATAGAACAAAAGCTAGAACTAAATTTGTTGGTAAAAAGGAAATAAACGCACAGT
>JAAVYQ010000047.1 GCA_022791215.1 Bacilli bacterium
CCAATATTACTGATAGTGCACTTGTTATTATTAATTTTTTATTTTTTTTGGTTTTAATGCTTTCTAGTAATGAGTATACAAGTGTTGTTAGTATTAGTATCAGTAATAATGAAAACATTATTCTATAAAATGTTTCTATTTTTGCTAGTAAGTAGATACTATATATGGCTAAGCCTGTTGATATTATCGAAAAAACTGAGAGTACACCACTTAAAATTTTATATATTCTTGATTTATCCATTTTTTTCTCCTTATTATTGTTTTTTTATTTTTCTTCTTTTTTAGTTTCAGGCTTATTTTCTTTGCTTTTTTCTTTTGGTTCTTCTTTTTTTACTTCTTTGTTTTTTTCAGGGAAGTCATCGAAGTTTGCAAAGTCTTTTTTGCTTCTTCTTTTTTTCTTTCCTTTTTTTACAAATGATACTAATAGTATTAATATCATTACTAATGTTTCTACTGATAGTACTATTATTATTAGTAAGTAATTTTTGTTTTCTTTTGTTAGTGTGTCTATTAGTTCTCTATTGTATCTACTTAGCGTGTTTAGTTTTGTGTCAAATTGGTAAAAGTCTTCTTCTCCTGTTTCTATGTTTGTACCATATATTAAGTAGAATCCATTTCCACTTGTGGCTGCATTTAATTTTTTTAGTATTCCTTTATTGTTTGTTCCACTATATTCGTACGCTTCTACTTCTTCATCGTTTATTGTTATTTTTACTTTTTTGTAATTGTCTGGTACTACTTTTGCTTTGCCTGGGAATATTAGTATTCCTTCTGTTTTTATTTCTCTATATAGTGTGAAACTATTGTCTTTTTCGTCATATATGTATAGTTTTGGTGTCCCTTCTTTTGATTTTAGTCCGACTAGTACGAAGTTTGTTATGCTGCTTTTGAATGCTGGCACTTCTATTCCGTTTATTATTTGCGTTGTTGCTTCAAATGTCGATGGCGCGGTTAAGGTGCTTCCTCGTTTTACAACTGTGTATGTTATTCCGTCTATTACTGTTTCAATTGGATTGACGTCTTCTACAGTGACTTTTACTACATATGTTTTTTGACTTCCATTTTCTGCAGTTACTGTTACTTCAAATTTGTTTTCTCCTTCTGATACGTCAAATTCTCCTAGTCCTGTTATACTTGCCTTTTTGTCTTCTACTGCTCCTTCTAAAGTTATTTTTTCTACATCACTTGGTACTTTTACAGAATATTCTAGTGTGTCTTTATTAAATTCTGGACTTAGTGCATAGTCTTTTACACTTAAGCTTGATAGATTATTGTTTTTTGAGTAGCTTGCTTCTAATTCGGCTTGTGTTATTACTGTCACTTTTGCCCCAGAACTAGTTACAGTCATGTAATTTTCTCCAAAATCGGCTAAACTATATGCTGCTAAACTTATTGAACTTGTTCCTCTTGCGATTGCTTTGAATGTGTAGTTATATGTTTTACTTTTAGTAGAATCGTCTTTTATTGTTTCTGCAACACTAACATCTCCACTTACTAATTTAAGTTTGCTACTATCATATTGTATTGTGTATTGCCATGATCCAATTGGCTGATTTCCTGAGATAGTTACGCTGACATTAAAAGTCGCACCTACTACAACACTAGACTTACTTGTCCTAACATTCATAGTTCCTGTGGCTGCTTCTAACTTTGGAATATTAGTCATTATTAAAGCAAATGATATTATTATGATTGTCAGTATATTTATAATTCTTTTTTCCATTTTTCCTCCATTTTATTTATAATTGTGTCACTCCTAATATGTATTTTTGTACTCGTAGTAAGTCTATTATGTCTACTTTTCCATCAAAGTTAGTATCGGCTCCTTTGAAGTCTATTTCATTTAATGTTGTTGATCCAAGTATACTTTTTTGTACTCGTAATAAGTCTATTATGTCTACTTTTCCATCGCCATTTGTGTCTCCATTTATTATTATTGTGTATGTTTTTGATATACCAATTGGCAATGTTATGGTTATTCTTGAACCAGTCGTTAGTATGTTTCCTCCGTCTATGGATTTACCGTTTCTATCTGTTATTTGTACTTTTGTATTAGAGTTCTTTTTTAATATACTTTGTTTTATAGTGTCTGCGACTGTTCCTGGACTGACATGATTTATTATTTTATCGTCTACGATTGATAGATTTTCTGTTACATCTTCAAATGTTACAGTTAAATCTTTTATGTCTTCGTCTTCTGCTTTTAATATTGTTAATCTATAAGTTTTAGTTAAACCATTTTCTGCGGTTACGATTATTTGATGTTCAGTTTGATCTCCACTTAAATTTATTGTTCCTGTTCCACTTACAGTACTTTTTTCGTCAGTTTTTACTACTTCAACTTTTACAGTAGCTGCTGATTTTGGTACAAATACTAAGTAGTCTAATATATCTTTATCTCCATAAGTTATTTTTACTCCGTTTATTTTTATTTCTTCTAATGTGTTTATTGTACTCGCAATTTCTGGCAAACTTACTACGCTTGGCATGTTTTCATAGATTGGTATATCAAAAATAAAGTTATTTTCTAAATTGTTTGACTTTTTATATGCTTCATAAGAATTTATTGATTCACTACATGGTGCGGTTACGTTAGTTTGATATTGATGTGATCCTATTGAGTGTATACTATTAGGGCTAGAATTGAATTTCTTAAAGTACATTGTATTTTGACCTACTCCTATGTAGTCATCATATATCTTTTGTGCTCCTCCATGGATGGCTTTTTCTTTTGTGTTCCAAGGTCTTTCATAAGTGTCATTGAAACTACATCTTGATCCACATGCATATGCTAGTGTTGTCGTAGTTGGTGAGTTTCCTTGTGTCCATGTTGCATAGATATTATAAAAGTTGTAGTATCCATTTACATCGTATTGTGCGACTATGTTGTCGTTTTTATCCCTGACATAGAAGAAAGATGAGTGTGTTCCTAATATTGATGCATTACTTGGATTTGATAAAGGTCCTTCTTGATATGATAAGCTTGTTAAGTATACAGGACTAACTCCAGCATCGTATCCAGCTTTTAGAAACCAATATTTATAATCATCATTATTAGCGTAGGAAGAACTTAATAACTTAGTTATAATGTTATAATAATATTTAGTTTGGTTGTTTTCTTTGTTAAATGTTCCTTTGCTTTCGTTTGCATAATCGTAATTTAATCTTTCAAACATAAATATAAATGATTCTGTTAAGAAATTTCTAGGATCTAAATAAAATGCATTTACTTCATTAGTAGTTATATACCATCCTGCCTCTTTGTAAGGCCCTAATTGGTAAACAGGATCAACTATACTGTTTAGATATTCTTTATTAACTACGTTATTATTTGTTTCAATTGAGACAAAGTTATCCCATGCTACATTTGTTTTTACTGGATTAAATGTCCATGTTGGATGCTGCTCATGTAATTTTACTAGGTAAGGTATGTATGTATCAGGAAATCCTAAGCCTTTTAAATAATTTTCATATTCGGCATTTGTTCCTGTCAATTCTTCTTTTGTTTTAACATAATTTGAACATACGTATCCTGTGCTGTTTTTAAAATATTTTACTTTATACCAACCACCTGAGCATCCTGTTCCTTGTTCTTTACCTAATATAACTACGTTTGTTCCAGGCAATAATACATGTATTGCTGAATTGCTATATGATGGAGTCGGTCTTACTGATACTCGTACGTCATTTATTCTTGCTTGAAAAGTTTCTTCGTTATAACTAGGATTGTTATCTCCTGGATTTCCTATAGATACAAAATCTCCACATACATATCCTTGTGTTCCTTGATAATTAATTTTATACCATCCAACACTACATCCTGGAGTCGCTGGATATAATGTATCGTCTACTAAATCTAATACAGTATTTTTGTCGTTTATTATAAATAAACTTGTGTTATTAGTGTTAGGTTCAGGTCTTACTCTTATTTGCGTTCCAGTTGTGTATCCTGCTAAGGCATCATTCTTACTTGTATATCCAAAGAAACTTATTAGTATTATACTTAATATAATGATTATTTTTTTCATAAACAGCAACATCTCCTTCTCTAATCTTTCATTCTATATTATACCAAATTTTCTTGCTTTTTGAGTGGCTTTTCTTTTATTTTTGTTATGGTTTACATTTACTCGACAGAAAAATCATAGTTACTTCTATGATTTTAATTCGTCTATCATTTTTGATATCTCGTTGTATAGTTTTTTGTTAGCAATTTCTAAAGACATTTTTTCAACTTTAAATGGAACTCCAATTTTTATTTTTAAATTTTTACTTCTAAATTTATATGTTCCAGCTGTTGCTACTGGTATGATTGTAGCATTTGTTTCTCTCGCCATTGATACTGCTCCATATTTAAATGGCAATAGTTTTTCTTCCGTTTTGTTTCTAGTCCCTTCTGGAAATATTCCTATCGCTCCTCCATTTTTTAATATTTCTATTGCTGAGTTTTTTGCGTTCGGATCTTTTTTGTTTCTGTCTACTGGTATGCATCCTACTAGTTTGAAAAACCATCTTGTTTTTTTTGAATCAAAATACTCCTTTTTGGCCATGTAATTTATTATTCTTTTTGTCGATATTATTACATTGCATTGGTCCATTAGATGTATATGATTTCCTGCGATGATTATTGGTCCTTCTACTTTTAAATTTTCTTTACAGTATATTTTGGGGTTATAATATATTTTATATACAGGTTTGAGTAAAAATTTTAATATTTTATACCAAAATTTATTCATTTTTTTCTAATTCCTCCTTTACTATGTTCATTAGTTTTTTGTTTTCTTCTTCTAGTTCTTTTTCTTTTATTTCTACAGGTTTTAAGAATTTTATTTTTATACTTTTTTTGAATGGTTTGTATTTGCCTATTATTATAAAGGGTACTATTTTTGTGTTTGTTTTTCCAGCAAATGAGACTGCTCCATATTTAAATGGCATTATTACTTCATGTGTCCTGTTAATAGTTCCTTCTGGAAATATGCATATTAATTCTTCTTTTTCTAATGCTTTTATTGCTTCTTCTTTTGCTTTAGGATCTTTTTTGCTTCTATCTACAGGAATCGTTCCTGCACTTTGTATTAGTTTTCCAAATATTCCTTTGTAAAGTTCTTTTTTTGCTAGAAATCTTATTGTCCTTTTGGTACTACTCATTATTAGCAATGCATCTAGATTACTTGTATGGTTTCCTGCTAGTATGCATCTTCCATTTTTTATTATGTTTTCTTTCCCTTCTATTTGAGGTCTATATATAATTTTTATGTAACTTTTTATTATCGGTTTTGCTATTTTGTATAGTATATATCTTTTTTTCATTTTACTCCTTATGTTTTAATTATAGTTTTTTTATTTAATTTTTACAACATATTTTTATTTAAGGTTGATATGCTGTACTATATATGGTAATATATATAAGTTCGTTAATTTTACGTAGAAAAGGAGGGTTTTTATGAAAAAATTTAAGTGCGCTTTGATTAATGTTGTAGCTTTGTTAATGGTTTGTCAGTCTTCTTCAAGTTTGAACAACAATTCTTTTGCTCGTGATGATTTTAATGATCTTCATAGTATTATAGAGTTAGAGAATTTTATTAATGATTTTGCTCGCACGAATCAATCTAATTTAGATGTTTTGAGTAATACTTCTTTTGTTTTTGATAATAAAGATTCTAAGAGTTTTATTAGGTTTCAAGGAGATAAGGCTGTTGTTCAGATTTTTCATGGTAATAATTTATCTTATAATAAAGTTTTTAATTTAAATTTAGATTCTAAGGTCTTATTTGATTTTGAAAGAAAAAGTACTATGGAAAATTATTTTAAGGCTAAATTTTTTAATGCTGATGGGTCTATTAGTAATTTTGGTAAGGAACACATTATTATGAAGGCTTTTAATTTAAATCAGGATATGTTAGATTTTGTGCTAGCTGGTCCTATGGCTGAGGGTATTGAAGATAATTATATTGATGTAAGCGCGGCTATGAGAACTGGGATTAATAGATTTTTTAGTTATGTTTGGGTTTATCATGCAATTGATAGGTTGGCTCTTGATTGTAGTTTGGATCAAGTTACTATTTATGATATTTTTAGAGACCCTTATCAATTTTCTGTTTATTATTCTTTTGATAATAAGCCACCAAGATATGAAAAGTTTCTTGGTGTTAAAGATGGTGAAGGCTATCAAGGGGCTTTAGATACTTTGTTTTATTCTATTTATAATGATAATATTCCAGATAGTTTGATAGATAAGATTGTTGTTCATGATTATTTGGAGTTTCAAGATAAGAATGATCCAATTCCTGGTAATTATTCTTCAGTTCAGTTTGTTAATGGTGGGAATAAGCATTATCGTCATCAAAAGGATTCTGATAGGATTTCTATCAGTGATACTTGTTTGAGTTCTTTTTATCAGGATTTAAATGGGGATGTTTATACTTTAAGTTTAAATTAGTTTAAACTTTTTATGCAAGGGGGATTTATTATGAAAGATTTTTCAAAGAGTGAGTTGTGTTCTTATTTTCTTTGTTTGGTTGCTTCTATTATGACTATTAATTCTTTTGCTTCTTTATTAAGGAATTCTTATAAGTTTAATTTTGATGATGAGATTAAGCCACCTATTGAGGATAATTTTGATGATTTTTATTTTGTTGTTAGTCGTTTTGCTTATAGTAATAATGCTATTTTTAATAGATTAAAAGATGGGAGTTACGTTTTGTTTATGAAGGATAGTTATTCTGAAATAAAATTAATTGATAATAATGTTTTGGTTTCTTCTTATTATATTGATGGCTATTTTGAGGCAAATTCTAGAAGTTTAAATGGTTTTGACGCCGATGTTTTGAAAGATTCTATTACTCATAAAGTTGTCAATAAAGTTGTTAAGAAAGAAGAGGAGCAAAGTATCGTAGATAGAAGTAAAGTTTTGGTTCTTAATTCAAGTTATTTTAGTGATATTTCTGAAGAGAAGATGATCGAGATTAGCAGTATTATAGAGAATTTATTGTTTTTGTTTTCTAAGTATGATTATATTTCTTATCCCGAAAAGGAGCAATTTATTGTTTTAGCCTTTAAGGTTTCACAAGATCAACTTGATGCGGTTGTTCCTGTTTGTATTAGAGAAGGTGATTCTAGAGATTGTGCTGCGGTTACTGTTAATGTTTTAAATAGATTATTTAGTTATGTTTGGACTCAGCAAGCGATTGATAATATGGGATTAGATAAAAATTTTGATGAGGTTAATATTTATGATTTGATTTCTTCTGAAGGTCAATATCAAGTTTATGATGAAAAGACTTATTTACTTTCTTATGGCGATAAGGAAAGTGATGCTTATAAAACAGTTATTGATACACTTTTTGCTTGTCTTATGAGAGATGATGAGGTTTATCATTTTCATGATTATCTCGAATTTGTAGCGCCTACTTTAACTCCAAATGGTGGTTATAAACCTGAACAATTTGTTAAGAATGGAAATAAGCATTATCGTCACCAAAAGGATCATGATAGAATTCCTTTGGAGGAGAGTATTTTAAAAGATTTTTTTGCTGTTGTTGATATTTTGAATAGTGAAGGTATTTTTGATGAGGTTAAAAACTCTCAAGATAGTAATATTTTATCTTTGTATAAATAATGCTATATCTATTCTATATATTTGGAACTGTTTCAGTTCTTTTTTTATTAAAAAATAGTGCTAATAAACACTATTTGTCATAATGTTTTTTTAACACTTTTTCGATCGGAAACTCTTTTTCAACTAAATTTAAGAATTCTTTATAACTTTTTATACTATAATCAGTAATTGATTCTATTTTGTCTCTATCTATGTCAGCATATTGATCATATATGTTTATACATTCTATTCCTGCGCTTTTACTTGCTAGAACTCCTGTATATGAATCTTCAAATATTAGAAATTCACTTTGATGAGCATTGTAATATTGTATTATTTTATTGTAGATTTCTGGATGTGGTTTTTTATTTTCTACATCTTCTATAGTGAGTATTAAATCAAAGGTTTCTTTTATATTCATTTGTTCTAGCATTTTTTTTGTTTTGTAATATGCTACCAACTGAGTTTTAGTTGTCATGGTTGCTAATATAAGAGTAAATCCTAAACTTTTTAGTTTTATTATTAGTTCAACAACGTTTGGCTTAAATTTTATTTCGTTTGCTAATATTTCATTTGCAAGGTTTAATCTTATTTTTGTTAGTTTTTCTGCATTAGATATTGTAAAATTATATTTTTTTATCAAATATTTAGAGTATTCTAAGTATGTTTTTCCAGTTTGAACATTATGTAAAAATAAGTCTCTTTCAATTTGAATTTTATCTAAATCTATGTTGATTCCACTATATCTTTCTATCAGTTTTTGATCTGTTATATTCCAAACCCCAATTGAATCTATTAATGGACCGTCCATATCAAAGATTATGTATTTCTTATTTTTTAATTTGAGTTGATTAATATTTTTCATTAGTATTTCTAGTTTCCTTTCTTATTTATAAAGGCTTTTGTGACTAAAACTGTATTAGTTTTTAATACAGTTTAATCTTTTTGTATAATCTAAATAATCTTCCATAGAAGATATTGTGCTGTCTTCTAGTAATTCTCTTTCTTCTTCTGTTAATGCACTATATGCTGAAGATGAAGTCATATAATCATATAATAATTCTACTTGATCCAGTAATTCGTCTCCTTCATTGCATCCTCTTTTTATTTCATTGTCTAAAGTATTTATTGAATCATTTATAGAAGTTAGTTCTTGGCCAAGTAATTTAATTAATTTCTTTCTTTTAAATATAAGTATTCCTAAAGTGCTGGCTGTTCCAGCGCCTCCTACATTTAATACGTTATATACTATAGAAGATGCTGTTAATTTGTCACTTTTTTCAGTTTTTACTAAGGACTTAGCACTATTTAATATTGTTATTGTTGATATAATAATAGCTAATGCTTTTTGTGATTCTAATTTTATTTTTTCTTTTGTCTTTTTAGCTTCTACTTTGTCTCTGTTTACTAATTGTGTTTCTTTTCCTTTTACCTTTGATTTTAATTTTTCTTTTAGTTCTTCAAGTTTAACTTTTGTGCTTTTTATGTTTTCTTCTACTTGAACTCTTCTTGCTCCTGAACTATAGCATTCAACTATTGCTTTTATTACATCTAAATCTACTAATCTACTTTTTTCATCTATGTTTACTTCGGCATATGATACTGCTTTGTTAAGTGTTACTAATTCTTGTGATTTTATAAATGCTGCGTTTGTTAGTTTTATTATGTCTTCTCTTATGAGTTCGTTTATGTATTTTTTGTTGTTTTCATTTTCAATTACATCATCTAATAATGTTGCACTTCCGTTTGCTATTTCTACTTTTATTATCTTATATATTGTTTCATAAATTTCTATTGCATTGTCGTCAGTTATTATACTTAGCCCTTCTTCTAATTTTTTTAGTGCTAATCTACATATTTCTACGTATGTTTTTAATTCTTGTGTTATTTTGTCTTCATAATTTAATGCTTCTTCTAAGTAGATCATACTCTTTTTAATTTGATTATATATTTTTTTCTCTTCTAATATTTTTTGTAGTTTTGTTAATTCTTCTAACTTTATTTTTAATTCTTCTTGCGTATACGTTATATTAACA
>JAAVYQ010000005.1 GCA_022791215.1 Bacilli bacterium
GCAAGTCTACATCCACGATGTCCCATCATTGGATTGAATTCGTGAAGTTCATCACATTTTTGTTTTAAGTGTTCAACTGTTACTCCCATATCTTTTGCTAATGCTTCTATATCTGATTCTTCTTTAGGTAAGAATTCATGTAGTGGCGGATCTAAGTAACGCACAGTCATTGGTAATCCTTTTAGTTCTTTATACATTGCTTTGAAATCTGCTTTTTGGAATGGAATTAATTCGTTTAATGCTTTTTCTCTTTCTTCTAATGTTTCAGCTAATATCATTTTTCTTATAGCTGGAATTCTATCTTCTTCAAAGAACATGTGCTCAGTACGACATAGTCCTATTCCTTCTGCTCCTAATTCTATTGCTTTTTTAGTGTCAGTAGGATTGTCAGCATTAGTTCTAACTCCTAATTTACGATATTTGTCAGCCCATGTCATTACAGTTCCGAATTCTCCTGCAATTGTAGCATCTACTGTTGGTATTTCTCCGTCATATATGTTTCCAGTAGTTCCGTCAATTGAAATTATATCTCCTTCGTGATATGTTTTTCCTCCTAATGTGAACTCTTTTTTTGCTTCGTTCATTATGATGTCTCCACATCCTGATACACAACATGAACCCATTCCACGTGCAACAACCGCTGCATGTGATGTCATTCCTCCACGTACTGTTAATATTCCTTGTGCTGCTTTCATACCAGTTATGTCTTCTGGAGATGTTTCTAGTCTTACTAGTATTACTTTTTCTCCTTTTCCACCTAATCCTTCTTTTGCTGCTTCTTCTGCTGTAAATACTACTTTACCACATGCTGCTCCTGGTGAAGCTCCTAATCCTTTTCCAATAGGTTCTGATTGTTTTAATGCATTTGCATCAAATTGAGGGTGTAGTAATGTGTCTAAGTTTCTTGGATCTATCATTAGTACTGCCTCTTCTTCAGTACGCATTCCTTCTTCTACTAAGTCACAAGCAATTTTTAATGCTGCTTTAGCAGTTCTTTTTCCATTCCTTGTTTGTAACATATATAGTTTTCCGTGTTCAACAGTAAATTCCATGTCTTGCATATCTCTATAGTGTTCTTCTAGAGTTTTACATACTTTTTCAAATTGTTCAAATGCTTCTGGGAATTTGTTCTTCATTTCTGATATGTGCATTGGAGTACGAACTCCTGCGACTACATCTTCTCCTTGTGCGTTAGTTAGGAATTCTCCGAATAGTCCTTTTTCTCCTGTTGCTGGGTCACGAGTGAATGCAACTCCTGTTCCGCAATCTTCTCCCATGTTTCCAAATGCCATTGATTGAACGTTTACTGCTGTTCCCCAAGAATAAGGAATGTCATTGTCTCTTCTATATACATTGGCTCTTGGATTGTCCCATGAACGGAATACTGCTTTGATTGCTCCCATTAATTGCTCTTTTGGATCGCTTGGGAAGTCTGAACCAATTTTTGATTTGTATTCTTCTTTAAATTGGTTAGCAAGTTTTTTTAAATCTTCTGCATCTAGATCTACATCTAAAGTTACCCCTTTTTCTTCTTTCATTTTGTCGATTAGTTCTTCAAAGTATTTTTTTCCAACTTCCATTACAACATCAGAATACATTTGTATAAATCTTCTATAGCAGTCCCATGCCCATCTTGCGTTACCAGATTTCTCTGCTAAAGTATTTACTACTTCTTCATTTAAACCTAGGTTTAATATGGTATCCATCATTCCTGGCATTGATGCTCTTGCACCAGAACGTACTGATACTAAAAGTGGATTTTCTTTGTCTCCAAATTTCTTTCCAGTGATGTTTTCCATTTTTTCAATGTATTCGTTAATTTGAGACTGGATTTCATCACTTATTTCGCGTCCGTCTTCGTAATATTTTGTACATGCTTCAGTAGTAATTGTGAAACCTTGTGGAACTGGTAGACCTATATTAGTCATTTCAGCAAGGTTAGCTCCTTTTCCTCCAAGCAAATTTCTCATGTCTTTGTTTCCTTCACTAAACATATAGACATATTTTTCCATCATCTTCACCTCTTTATTTTATTTTTTAGGATTATTCATCCTTGCTAGATAAGTATAAACCATATTAAGTGTTTTTATCAAGTCATTTTTTAGAAAAAGAAAAAATTCTATTAGCGTTTCTTATATAGAATTTTCTTTCTTGCTTTTAAATAACATTCTCCACATACTGACATATATTCGTAGTTTTGTTGTTTTGCATTTTCGTCATCTATTAATTTTTGATCGCCTTCAAATACAGGTATACCATTTTTTAATCTCATATTTTGAGTTGCTTTATTTCCACAGCCATATTTACAAATGTTTTTCATTTCTTCAATGTCATCTGCTAACAGTAATAATCTAGGTGAGGCTGTAAATCCATTCATTTGGAAGTCACATCTTATTCCATAACATATTACTGGAATATTCATTTCTTTTGTTATTTCATATAATTCATCTACTTGTGATACTGTTAAAAATTCTGCTTCATCTACTAATATACAAGAAATATTAACATGATTTTCTATTATTTCTTTTATACTCTCTTCTTTTTTTATCCAGTAATCTACTTTTCTTTGAACATTTAATCTTGATACAATATAGTCATCACCTTTTGTATCATCATCCGGCTTTAGAACTAAAACTTTACAATTTGCTTCTTCATAGTTATGTGCGACTTGAATTAAATGTGTGGTTTTCCCACAGTTCATTGACCCATACCTAAAATATAATTTTGCCATTTTTTACTCCTCCTTCTAACCTCTTTCTATTCTAATAAAAGATTATCATTAAGTTTTAAAAAAGTCAAGATGCGTATTTGTTACATTTTACTTCTTGGATGACTTTTAAAGTAAATACTTTTTAATCTTTCACTTGTTACATGAGTATATACTTCAGTGGAATTTATGTTTTTGTGACCTAACATCTCTTGTACACTTCTTAAATCGCATCCATTATCTAATAAGTGTGTTGCAAATGTGTGCCTTAGTGTATGAGGGCTTATTTTAGTTTTTAATGCTGTTTGGTCTATTATTTGAGTTATGATTTTTGCTATTCCTCTTGTTGTGATTTGATCACCATCTTTATTGAGTAATAGATATTCGCTTGTTTTTCCTTTTAGTAGTTCTTTTCTTAATGTGTTTGTGTATTTTTTTAAAGCATTGAATGTATATTCTCCAAAAAAAACAAATCTTTCATATGAGCCTTTTCCAAGTATTCTTATTTTTTTATTTTCTATATCAATGTCATTTAATTTTATGTTTATTAATTCACTAACTCTTACTCCAGTTGAATACATTAGTTCTATTATTAGATTGTTTCTTATTCCAAAGTTACCACTTTTACTTATTTCTAGTATTTCTTCTAATTCATTGTATTGTACAAATTTAGGTAGATTTTTTTCTTTTTTGGGATATTTTATGTTGCTCATAGGGTTTATTTCTATTTTATTGAACATTTTTAGATATTTGTAAAAACTTTTTAATGTACTTATTTTTCTGCTGACAGTACTTGATACGTTATCGTTATCAAATAATTCTTTTAAGTAAGTTTTTACTTCTTGCTTTGTTATTTGTTTTAAGTCTTTACCATTATTTATTATTAGAAATTCTTCAAGGTCTCTTTTATAGTTTTCTACTGTCAAGTTTGAATAGTTTTTTTCTTCTTTGATATATTTTAAAAATTCTTCTATATTCTTCATATTTAGATAATACCACAAACATTTTTTTGGAGCAAGAAAAAAGAACTTTTTTAGTCCTTTGTATTATATTTTTTGTTTGATTTAATTGTTTTTTTGTGCTTCTTTTAATAGTAATGTTAGTTGTTTAGAATTTTTGTTTAGTTCCTTTTGTAGTTCTATTAATTCTTCTTTTGTATAATATTTTTCTTCAGTGAAATAGCATAATGGATAGGTTTCTATTCTATATTCCTCTTCTCCTTTACCATATACACAATCTTCGCTGATAGTAAATTCTTCTTTTTCTTTTAATGGTAAAATGCTAACTATATATTCAAAAGATGATGTTATTTCATGACTTCTATCAATGTTGTCTTTGTTTATACTGTTTGTTTCCTCACTTCGATATAATATGTGTAATCCTATGTCTTCTAAGTATAGATCTTTAGTTGTTGTTATTTTTTCATCTTTTTCATACCAAGTATAATGGTTATATAATGATGCATCTACTGTTACTCCTCTAAAAACACTACAGTATCTTCTGGCAACATCATATTCATTAGCATTATATACATTCTCTTCTTGGTGACTATCTTTTTTCATTATATAATATTTATCTTTTTCTAATGCTGGGTTATAAACTTTAACTACTATGATGTCATCATAGTCTACTAAATTTTTATTACTTTTTTGTTTGGTTTGATTATTGCTTATAATGCTAGTTAAAACTAATATTCCGGCTATTATTCCTAATAATCTTGTTTTTACATTTTTCATTTTCTTTTGTTTCCTTTTTATTATTTTCTATCTAATGTTAATACTTTTAATTCTTGATCACTAAATAATTTTTCATATAATTCTTCTGATATTTCTAGTTTTGAGTTTTCTTTTAATGTTTGACTTTCTTCTATTAATAATTCTTCTATGTTTGTTACAGAATAAAATTGCGAATTTGTTTCTTTTTGTTGCTTTTCGTTTGCACAACTTGTTAGTATTATGCTCGCTACTGCTAGTATGGCTATTAATCTTTTTTTCATCTCTTTTTCACCTCACGCGAAGATTTATTTTATCATATTTTATTTTAATTTGTCAACCATTTTGTATAAAATTATGCACTTTAACAAGTTTTTGTGGTTTTTTTATTAATTTTGTAAATTCTAAGTCCATATTGTTAGTTATTTCAAATGAGTTTTCTATTCCTCTTTCATATAGTTTGTCTAGTAAATATATTATTCCATTTTCTTGTATGTCCAGTATGCTGTCTTCTGTTATTTCTAGAAATTCTATTATTTGCTTAGCAAAATTTTGGTATGCTCCTATTTTATAATTTTCCTTGTTGTTTTTAGCTGTAAATAAATCAGTTATCCCTTCTAATGCTGCGCTTAGGCAAAATTTTATTGTTATTTTATTTTCTTCTATTTGGGGTATGGCAACTGATATTGTTTTATGTATTAAAGTATTTTCATCTACATAAATGTAACATTCAGTAAATAAATGCGAAAGTTCATGTTCAAATGTTTTTTCTTTTATTTCGTTTATATATATTATTTTGTGGTTTTTAGCATCAAATCTGGCTACTATGTTTTCTCCTACTATTTTTAATTCTTCTTTTGTTACTTTTTCTATTTCTAATTTTTCAAGGTTGTAATAAAATACACTTAAATCTACATTTGGTGTTTGTTCTTTTATTTTGTCGATGTAGTTTTTTATTTTATTTTTGAATTCTTCTGTTATTTTTTCGTTCTCTTCTATTGCTTTGTAGACGTCTTCAAATGTTGGTATTTTGTTTTTTAGGTATTCTCTAAATTCATCATTACTATATATTATTATATTTTTAATTTTTCCTTTTATATATGATTTTACATACATAGTTCCACATTTTAATCTTTCTGTTTCTATTCCATGCTTTTTTAGGTAATCTTCTGTATCATTTAAAACGTTTATATAAGTTTGATTATTTTCTCCTTGATATTTTGTTTCTTTTGCTTTTGCACTTCCTGTTGCTAATCCTAATACCAGAATTATTGATAGTATTTTTCTAACATATGTTAGGTATTTCTTTTGTTCTTTTATTTTGTTTGTCATATTTCTTATCATTCCTTCCTTCACTACGTTTGTAAGGCACAAATCGCAGTGAAAATAAATTCTTTATTTTTTGTTCTTTGATATAATTAAGTTGTTATCAGGTATACTACAGAGCACGGAGAGGTGAGTGGTGTTA
>JAAVYQ010000048.1 GCA_022791215.1 Bacilli bacterium
CATTCCTATCCTCCTAGCATTGATATTATTATAACAAAATTTTCTTTATTATTTCTATCATTTAATTCAAACATTTTAATATGATTATTTTCTATTATTCCATTAAAA
The DNA here is from genome assembly GCA_022791215.1 of Bacilli bacterium. GTDB lineage: Bacteria > Bacillota_I > Bacilli_A > RF39 > UBA660 > MGBC139354. Next base: position 109 of record JAAVYQ010000048.1, read on the forward strand.
TAAAGCAATTCTGTTAATTTTGTTAATCGTGTCATGTCAGACATATTTTTCAATTAGTGAGTATGAATTAGTTCTCCAGTTTTATTTTTTGTTCATCCTCTTTCTAAATTGATTATAGCATATATATTTGTTTTTGACGATGTTTTCAATTTATTTTTACCCAAAATTTGCTCACTTTTAGTTAGAATTCAATAAAATATTTGTAACAAAAAGAAAAAGGGTTATCCCCCTTATTTTGTTAATGCTACTGTAGCAGTACTACTAGCTATTTGAAGTATTTCTTCTTTTGATAGACTATCTCCTATTATATAGTATTCTCTACCTGCTGTACTCCAGTTTAGGGAAGTCTCAGTTAGTACTCCTACTACGTTTCCGTATTGTACCACTTCGCCACTTACCGCTGTTGTTTCATGTTCTTTTGAAGCACTACTAGCTTCTTCTATTAGTATGAATGGTTTTAATCCAGTGTATGTAAGTATTACTCTTTCGTTACCATCTTCTTTTATTGTTTCTTCTCCACTATATGTTGTTCCATTTGGTAGATACATTGGATATACTATGTCTTCTAATTCTTTGCTTGTTGTTTCTGTTTTACAGTCTTTGCATACACTATTGTTTAGTGCGAAGTATTCTTTGTCAAATTTGCTTTTTGTGTCTATGTTTGTTATGTTCATTGTTATTTGCGCTAGTCCTTTTGAGTTGTTTACTACTACTTTTGTTGGTAAGTATTTATCGTTGAATGTTATTATTTGGTTTGTTAGTTCACTGTTGTTTGGATAGTTTACTTTGCTTGTTATCGTATATTTATCTTTATCTTCTTTTATTGTTCTTTCTGAATCTCCTACTATATCGTTTAGTAATGTTTCTAATATGTATGTTTGACTACTGTTTGTTGGCCATTCACTTTGAAATTTGAAACTTTTGTTTAGACTCGGTGTTACTATGTATACTCCTTCCTCATTTTTAAGTATTATTTGTTCATGCTCATTTTCTTTATTTACTAGTGAAACTTTGTAATAATTTCCTTTTTTGTATACTACATCTACTTTATAGTTATATTTTTCTTCGTTGTTTACTAGTTCCATTTCACCCGTTAAGTGATAGTTGTTTAATTTGTTTACTGTGTTTTGAAAGTTTTCTACTATGTTGCTTTCTTTTTTACCACATCCTACCATTAGTAGTAAAGAAATGAGTACCACTAAAAACTTTTTCAAAATAACCCTCCTTTAATTATTTACACTTAATTATATTAGAGTTTGTTTAGTTTATGAATAAATTAGCGAAAAAAGATTAAACTAATAGTAACTGGGAGGAGGTATATATGCAATCAGTACAAAAAATAGCACTAGGTTTAACAATTGTGGGTGCTTTAAACTGGGGTCTTGTTGGTTTATTTAACTTTAATATTGTAGAAGCCCTTTTTGGTGTAGATACTTTATTTACTAAAGTTGTTTATACTTTTGTAGGCCTTGCTGGTATTATAAATATAGGTTTACTTTTAATGCCTTTTGAAAAAACTGCCAAGGAATAGTTTGTCATGTTAAAACCCCGTCATTTTTGACGAGGCTTTTTTATTTTATAGTTAGTTTTTATTCGGCTTTTATTATTATTACTTGTACTTGTTTTGTTTTGCTTGTATATGTTAGCCTTAAATCATTTCCTTCTACAAAAACTGGTACGGTTGCTGGTCCTGCTTCTGTTATTCCTTTTAAGTCTATGTATGCTTTTATTGATGTTTGATATGTGTTGTCTAATTCGTTTAGTAAACTTTGTACTCCTTTAACAGTTACTGTTACATTAGCGTCTTGTTCACTACTTGCCATTACTTTAAATTTAGGATCTAAGTTTCTTGTTTCTATACTTATGTTCTCGTAGTCTTTAGATGTTTCACTTTCCATAGTTACCGTTATCGTTACACTGGTTTCACTTATACTTCTCGCTCCACTCGGTTTGTTTATTACCATTTGATATACTTTTGTTTCACTTAGGTTTGTTACATCTATTTCTAATTCTATTTCTTTTAAGTCGGCTAGTATCGCTTCGTCCGCATATACAGTTACATTTGTTACCGAACTTGTTATACTAGATATCGCTGATCCACTTCTTATTTCTCCTTTTGGCACAACTTTTAATGGTACCGTTTTGCTTGGACTTGTTATTGTTATGCTTGCTGTTACATTTTCTGGTACAATTTCTATTCCTTTTAATTCTTTACCATTTTCATCGTATGCGACTAGTTTTACGTTTTCTAAGTTGTATGTATCCGCTTTTGTAGCATTTAATGCATTTACATCTATTATCGCTTTTACACTCGCTACTTTGTCTAGTTTTTCTTGATAACTTTTTATTATTACTTCATCTCTGTCTAATACGACATTACTTACTACTAACGTTTGTGGTAATTTGTCTGTGTTTATTACGTCTATCGATAATGATCTTACTTGACTTACTTTAGGATATATTACCACTGTTACTGTTCCTGGATTAAGTTCGTAGTTTAGTGTGTTTATCGGTTTATTGTATTCCATTTGTACTTTATGTGTTCCTACACCATAATTAGATAGGTTTAATGTTACTTTGTGATCACTTAGGTCTTGTGCTAGATACAAGTCACTTTTTCTACCGGTTAGTATTATGTTTACACCATCTGGTAATCCTTCTACTACATATGCTTCTTCGTTATATTCTACTGATACAGGTTGGTTTGATAGTACTATCGCATTCGTGTTATTGAAGCCTATGACTTTTTTATCAACTATGTAGAAGCAAACAAATGCCAGTATTAATGATAAGTACAGCAATACATTAGGTTTGTTTAGTATTCTATCTATGAATCCACTGTTAAATGATAATTTATCTTTGAAAAAGTAAGCAATTCTACTTATTGGTGTGATTATTATCGTGTCTATTATTTTTATTATGCCACCAAATAATTTTTTTACAGGGTTAGTTTGAGCCTTTTTCTTCATTAGATGTCACCTCCTCAATGCTTTCTTCTACTTCGTCAGCGTCAAAGAATGTTTCTTTTTTTGGTTGTAATGCTTCTATTAGCATCATTCTTGCATCTTCAAGTGTTAGGTTATAGTTTAATTCTTGGTCTAATGCTAAACTTACTCTTCCCGTTTCTTCACTTACACATACCGCGATTGCATCTGAACTTTCTGCTATTCCTAAGGCTGCTCTGTGTCTTGTTCCTAGTCTTTTTGATATGTTTGTGTTCATACTCGTCGGTAACACACTTCCTGCACATGTTATTCTATCTCCTTGTACTATTACTGCTCCATCATGCAATGGATTGTTTGGAAAGAATATCGATATTAACAACTCACTACTTAAGTCCGCATATATTTTATTTGCTGGTTCAATATACTGGCTTAATGCATAGTCTCTTTCTATTACTAATAATGCTCCTATTCTATTTCTTTTCATGTACTCAACTGCTTGCATTATTTCGTATACAACTTTTTCTCTTTCATCAACGGTTAGTACTTTGTGTCTTCCTAATAATTGACTTCTTCCTATATTTTCTAATACATTTCTTATTTCAGGTTGGAATAGTACTATAAGAGCTAATGGCGCCCATTCAATTACATATTCTAGTAATAGCCCTACTGTATTTAAGTCTAACCATTCGCTTAGAATTTTTAGTAGTACTACTATTAGTATTCCTTTAAATATTAATGTAAGTTTGACATTGTTTTTTATGTATTTTAGTATGTAATATATCATAAACCATAGTATCGCTACATCTAGTATTTTTGTAAATAATCCATAAAATTGTGTTAAAGTCATTCTTTATCACTCCTAACATATACACTAATTATATAATAAAAAAGATATATTTACTATATCTTTTATTACTTTTAACATATCGTTTACGTACTAATTTATGTTGTTTTCGTTATTGTTATTTTCAACAGGTTGTACTGTTTGTACTGGTTCTATTGGTGTTACAGGTGTTGCAACTGTTGTAGCATTGTCATAACTTATAGGTTCACCAATTGTCGCTGTTGGTGTTGGATTTGTTTCTACGTTATTTATTGGTGCAGGTTCTGCTGCTGGCATTTCTACTGGTCCTGAGTAAAATTCTACTTTTTGTTCAGGAACTTCTACTTTTGGTGTAGCAATTGGAATGTCATTTATTTCCATTGTTGTATCACTTACTGTGTTTTGTGTTCCAAGTGTTGCTTCTCCACCCATATTTACTGTATTTCCAACAACTTGTGGTTCGTTTGCTACTGGTGTTTGTACATTTACGTTGTTTACAGGCTCTGTTATTGCCTCTCCTTTAAATTCATTTTTCTTTTTCTTTCTTGCGTCAATTATAAATCCTATTAATGCAAAACATAATACTACGGCTCCCACAAAGAACCATATGTAATAGTCTGCTAAGAAATTCATCACACTTTCCATATTTAAGTCCTCCTTACTATATATACATTTTAACAAATTACTTTTTATTTTTCAATATATTATATTCTATTGTGTGAAATTTATTTATATATATTTCTTTTTTTGTTTTTTAAGTAAATTAACTACCATTTTTTCGGTAGTTAATTATTTTTATTTTTTATGTTTATTCTACTTCATCGTTATTTTCTATTCCTGTTATTTCTAAATCTTCGTCTACAGGTTGTATTTGTACCCAAGTGTTTCCATCATTTAGTTTGATTTCTATTCCATCTTTGTATTTGTATATCGTTTTTCCACTTCTACTACTTTTTTCCCAAGTAATTGGAACAGCATATCCATTTGTTATGTAGTATCCTTCTCCACTTCCAACATTTTCTAGTTTTTGTCTTCCATAACTATCTATACTTTTGTTTCTTACTTGGTAAGTGATTATGTTTTTCGCAGTGTATTGTTCGTTAGTTACTGCATCTACATGCGCTTTGTCTGACATACTTCTTAAGTAAACTTTTCTTGTCTCGTCATATTTGTAACTTGTATTATGATAATATGAGTAGTCAATTAGTATATCGTCTGCTTTGATTGCTCCTTCTTTTTCACTTATATCTATTTCGTCTACACTATAGTTGAATACGGTTCCTTTTTCTGTTGTTTTTTGGATTTGTAGATTGTCTATTCCTTCTTCTATCATACTCATTTTTGTGAAGCCTGTGTGTTCATATGCACGACCTCCTGTTTTGTCTCTAAAGAAATATTTTCCTTCGTATGTCATTCCATCTATGTGATCTAAGCCTAAACTTCTTATGTCAGAGTATGCTTGGTCACTTCCTCCCCAGTGTACGTATATTGCATCGTTTTCTAATACATAGTCTAGGTAATATGGTCTACTACTTCTTACTGATCCTATTTTTTCTACATCTTTTACATCTTTATATAATGCCATTATTCTTGTTATGCCACCTTCTGCGACTATTTCATAGTTGAGATATGATTTTTGTAGTCCTGCATGAGGCCAGGCTGCATGGTTATTGTTTATCATAACCGCAATTGGACGTGTTTTACTTTCTTCGTCAAATATATTTAGTTTTTTTACTATTGGAGGTTCTTTTTCTTTTCCTTTGTTATTTGTAGTGTCACCACTGAATAGTTTTGTGATTGCAAAGTATCCTCCTATTCCTATTATTATTAGTATTATGATTATCCCTATTAATGCACTTTTCTTTAATTTCCTTCTTTTCATAAATTCACCTACTTTTTATATTTCTAGTATAGTACATTATAGATGATTTTTAAATATTTATGTTATTTCTGCGTGTAAAGTTTGTGAAAACTTTTTTATTTTATAAGAAAGTTCATCATCAAAAGTTCGAGTTTACAACAGGCTAGTGATTATTATAAAAGTAATTTATTATTTTATAGGAAATTTTAGAGTACTTACAAATCTTATTATGAAATTTCCATGAAATAATAGAAATATTCTTGATTATAGAATAAATGTTTGATATATTTTGATTACGAGGAGGAATTTAGTAGGTATTATAAAAAGAAAGGAGTAACCAAAAGAGAAGTAAATGTGAATAGCACAAATGGAAATTATAAGAATACTAGAATATATGAAAGCGAAGTAATAATGAAAAGGTAACAAAATTAATTAATTGAAATAAAAAGTACCCTAGCGACTAGGGGAAACTGGCCTGTGCGTGGTGAAAGTCCAATAAAGCAGGAATGGTAAACTGTGAGGTTTACTGATTAGTGAATTATTACGAATGTTTTAATTTGCTTTTGTCCTTGTTATTTTAATAGTCTTTTTCTTATGTTTTCTAAATTTTCCAAGTCTATCAAGTTCTCTATTTCTTCAAATCTACTGATGCCTTCTATTATGGAGTGTATTATTTCATATGCTTTTTCTTTTTCTAATCTAAAGTATTCTGGTAAGTTTGATTCTAGTGGATAATATTTTACATAGAATGTACTTTTGTTGTTGTCATGTTTTTGTCTAGTTATTTTGAATTTTTTCGCTTCTTTGTTAATTTCTAATTCTCTTTCGTCAATATGATCTTTACAGTCAATTCTTTCATCTATTATTACCTTAGTGTCGTCAACCAATATAGCATAATTTTTGTTTTCTATTTTTATAATGTATATTTTCTTTTTCTTAATTATACTGTCTTTTGTTATTGATCTAGTGTCAAATAACATATTATTTGATATTATTTCTTCTATTAGTTCAGAATTTGGTAATTTTGAAAATTCACAAACGTTTAAGTCTTTTAATAGTTCAACTGTTGTATGTGTTTTATATTTTGTTATTTTTAATGTACTTTCTTTATTTCTAGCATTCTTTATTAAATTTTTTAGTAAACTTTTCATATATTCCCCCATTTTTTTAC
>JAAVYQ010000049.1 GCA_022791215.1 Bacilli bacterium
GGAACAGAATTTGTAAACTCAATATTAAAAGGAGTAGACTTATCAACATGTGAAATAAACGATACAACATTTGACTTAAAATCCATAAAAGGAATGAAAATAAATATGTTCCAATGTCCAGCGTTAATAAGGATGCTAGGTATAGAAGTAATATAGGAGAAAAAATAAAATGAAAAAATTAACAAAAAGGGAATTAGAAAATATAAAAGATTTCATACTAGGAGTTAAACCTATAACTTTAAGTAAAAGATTAAAAGAAGAAGCTTATGACTTTTACATGGCAATGCATTTACTTCTACCAGAAATTTCATTCTTAAAAAAAGTAAATGAAATGGGTGGAATAGAAATGGTAGTAGTAGATGATAAAGCACAAAGAAAATTATCAGATATATTTGAAGTAGAAGAAGAAATAGTAGAATTAAGAATAAGAGAACTATATATAAGAAAGTTAAAAGAAAAAGAAGATCCACAACAACAAGAAATTATAAATTCAAGTGAAAAAGATGTAGTTTTGGAAACAATAAGAAAAGAGTCTATAGAATTCATAAATAAAATAAATGAAGAAGCCAGCCAAAGTTTAGCAAGAAGATTAGACGATAAGTAAGTTGCAATACCTCACTTGATTTGATAAAATATAAGCAAATTAAGTAGTTGGTGGTAACAGTGAATAGAAAAGAAATAAAAAAAGAAGCAAGGACAAATATAAAGAACAAATACTTTAGAAATGTAATAATAGTCTTTATATGTGCTTGCTTTTTATCATCTGGATTTAATTACACAACAAAAAATATATTACAAGTAGAAACAACAAACAAAGAAATAAGCGAAATACTAAACAACGCAAAAATAACAAACAGTGAAATAATAGATCAAATACTAGAAAAAACAGAAATAGAAAAAGATTTAGACAAGAAATATGAAAAAAAGTTTACAAATGGGGTATTATCAACATTCTTCAACGAAATAACAAAAAGTGGTTCACTAATATTTGGAATATTAAATGGAATAAACAAACTCATATTTGAAGAAAAAGTAGGAATTGGAGTAATAATAATAACAGGAAATATAATATTATTAATATTCACAATACTATGCTTAAAAACATTAGAAGTAGGTAAAAAAAGATACTTTCTTGAAAAAAGAAAATATCTAGACACAAAAATAGACAAGTTATTATATACATACAAAATAAAAAGAAATCTACACATAGCATACATACTATTCATAAAAAACATATACGAAATATTATGGTCACTAACAATAATAGGTGGAATAATAAAGCACTATGAATACAAAATGATACCATACATACTAGCAGAAAATCCTAGTATAACAAAAAAAGAAACATTCAAACTATCGAAAGAAATGACTAACAACAACAAATGGAATTTATTCAAAATAGACATATCAATGTTAGGATGGAGTATACTAAAAACACTTACAATAAATCTAAGTGGAATATTTTACTCTGACATTTACATAGAAGCTATCTATGCAGAAATATACATAAATTTAAGAAATAAAAAAATAGAAAAAAATAAAGACAAATTTAATGATAAATATCTAGACATAGAGGAAGTAGTAGAAGAATCATATCCAATAGAAAAATACAACATCAAAACACGAGAAAAAGCAAAATGGTTAGAACTTGACTATAACAAGAAATACACATTAGAAACCTACATACTGTTCTTCATCACATTTGCATTCATAGGCTGGTGTTGGGAAGTTACCTACCATTTAATAGGACACGGAGTATTTGTAAATCGTGGAACACAATATGGACCTTGGCTACCGATATATGGATGGGGAGGAGTATTAATAATCGCATTACTAAAAAGATTTAGAGACAACCCATTCAAACTATTCATCGCATCATTCATACTATGTGGAATAATAGAATATGGAACAGCATGGTATCTAGAAACATTCAAATCATTAAAATATTGGGACTACACAGGCTTCTTTCTAAACATACATGGAAGAGTTTGCTTAGAAGGGCTAATACTATTTGGAATTGGAGGATGTGGATTTGTCTACATATTAGCGCCCCTACTAGATGACCTATACAAAAAAATAAAACCAAAAATAAAAACAATACTATGTATAACACTGTTAATAATATATTGCATAGACTTTGCATACTCAAGCATCAATCCAAACACAGGTGATGGAATAACTGAAGAATATATTCAAACCAAATAAAAAGACGAGTCTCAAAATACGTCCTGTAAAAAAACAAAAGAAATTAGTAACATAATAAGCAGGTGAGAAATGCTTCGAGGCGTTCTTTCATATCCTGCTGTCTTTTTTGGGTGTTTTTTTGAGTAAAATATAAAAAATCAATCTAGCAATTGCGATCAATCTTAATAGGAGATAATAATTATAAAATTGTAGTATTTATACTGATTAATTTTCTTATAATTGATATAATATAAATACATTAATACTGTGTGGAAATGTAATTTTTCAAAATGTTGGGAGTAGTGAATAATGAAGTCAATTTTATATAAATATATAGATAAAATAAATAATTTGCCAGATAGAAGATTAAGTAAAGAAGACATATTAAATTATAATTTCTTTTTAGAAGAGGATAATAAATTAAAAGTTTATTATGCTCCCCATAATGAATATATAAATAAAAAAGCTAAAATATTAGTAGTAGGTATTTGTCCAGGTTGGACTCAGACAGAGATTGCGTTTAGAAACGTGAAATATGGTTTAAAGAATAATTTGACTACTGAAAACATTTTAAAGAATTGTAAAGTTGCAGCAAGATTTGCCGGAAGTATGAGAAATAATTTGATTAATATGCTAGAAGATCTTTTAATAGCAGAATATTTGAATTTGGAATCAACAAAAGAATTATTTAATAGTGATTGTGAATTATTACATACAACTTCTTTAATACCTTACCCAGTTTTTATTAATGAAAAGAATTATACTGGGCATACACCAGAAATTGTAAATTCACAATTACTTATGAAATATGTTAAAACACATTTTTATCAAGAATTAATTCAGTTAGAAAATAAACCTTTAATTATTCCCTTAGGAAAGTCTGTTGAAGAAGTATTAAAAGTTATGATAAAAAATAATATCATTAGTGAAAAACAATGTTTGCTTGGATTTCCGCATCCTTCTGGTGCAAATGGGCATAGAAAAGAGCAATTTATAAATAATAAGAACGAATTAAAAGAAAAAATAACAAACTATTTTAAAAATTTTCCATTATAATAAATTACAATTAATGCAACAGAATAATCAAAAAATTGTGAGTTTATTATCTATGTCATTTGAGAAAGAAAACAGGAATTACCATATTAAAAGGAGGAAAAATGAACAAAAAAGAATTGTTAGAATTGAAAGAAACGATCAATCAACTATTAAAACTAGGAGAAGAAGAAACAAGCACTAAAATAAATAAAATACTAAAAATTACTAAATACTCAGTAATACTAACATCATTGATAGGAATAATAACATGCATAATATGTGACATAAGCATGAACCAAAAAATAAGTTGGTCTCTAATAGTAATGATATCTACACTATTTGCCAATGCTTTAATAATACCAATACTAACTCAAAAACCAAAAAGAATAAACAAAATAAAATATATTCTAAGCATAACAATAATACCATACTTACTATTACTCAGCATAATATTAGAAAATAAATTAGTCTTTACATTAGGGTCAAGTATCTCAATAATATCACTAGCAATAATATGGATAATACACTATATAGGAAAAAAATATCTAAAAACGAGAAAATATTTATTTATGGGGATAACTTTCATATTATTAACAATACTAAAAATACTAATTCACTTATTAACATGTATATTCATAGAAAACATAGAACAAAACAACATAGTAAACAATATAGAAACAATAGGTATAATTGCCATATCAATAATATGCTTTATAAAAGACTTTTACAATAAAAAATAAAAACAGTTTTTGAAGTTAAATTATTATGAATAATTGAAGTAATAAAAAATTTTTGTAAGATATATTTAATATCATTTAGGTAAAACCACGCAAAAACGTTGGCATATGCGTGTTTTACTTTAAAATTGAAAAAGGAATTTATTAGATAAAGTAGCTGTCGAAAATTAATTACTTAACTCTCGACAGACACTTCTACATATTTTAAGCTATTAAAATCATTATTTTTCATAGAAAAATGTAAAAGTAATAAATTCATTGAATGTCATTTTATATAACCACTGATTCCTTTTCTAATAGTTCAACAACCAGGTTAATACTATTCATTACTTTATCATAACTTATATTTTTGGCAAATGGATATCTTTTCTGATATTTAAGCCAATTATCTTTTAATTTTTCACTTGATTTTATAATTTCAAATAGATTACTAACTTCACTTAACAAATGAAAAGTATCTCTTCTTTTTAAAGTCCTTTTAATTGCTGTTACTAAATTTGGTTTATTTAACTCTTCATAATATTCATTTAAAAGCATATATAAATCGTAGAAATCTTTGGCTCTAGTATTTCCTAC
>JAAVYQ010000050.1 GCA_022791215.1 Bacilli bacterium
GACAAACCTACACTGTGCGTTTATTTCCTTTTTACCAACAAATTTAGTTCTAGCTTTTGTTCTATCATATATCTTCTTGCTAGTTTGTTAAATTTGTTATACTTCTATTATAAACGCACAACTATAGAACAATAAAAAGTACAAAAATATTTACATACTAAGAGAAATATGATAAAATACTCTTCAATAACAAGGGGGAAAATATGAAAAGAGAAGAATTAATAATGTTAATAAGAATATGTGAATCAATACAAGAGACCTATGGAGAAATGGCATCAGTAGAAAAACAAAATAAAAGGGACACAGAAGAATTTAGAAAATTAGTAGAAAGATTAAACGCAACTAGAAAAGTAGAAAAAAACATTATAGAAAAAATAAATTTAACTAGTCAAACGGTAAAAGACATAGTTAAAGAAGTAAGTAATATTTATAACGAAGCACAAAACATATCGGACACAATAGTACTTAATAATCAAGAAACTGAAAACAATTTACCAGTAGCAAGAATAGTTCAAAGACTAAAATCAGAAATTTCACTAGATGCAAAACAAACACTAATGGAAGCAATGCAATCTATAATTCCAAAAGAACTATTAGAAAGTGGAGAACTAATAATAGATGAAAAGTCATATAAAGATTATTCTAGTCAAGCCGAGACAAGATTATCAGTAAGAAGAGATATATCCATATTAATCTACAAATTTTTAGAAGAAGAAATTTTACTAGAAAGAAATATAGAAATTAAAAATGCATTAATCGATTACAAATACTCATTAATTATGCTAGATAGTAACATAGAAGAATTACTAATGGGTTCAATGTATCAACCATTAGAGAACTTACACATAGAATCAGAAATAATCGCAGCAATACTACAAGTATCATCAACTGATTATACAAATCACAAAAATGACATAGCGTTACATATATTAAATCGAGAAATACAAATAACAATGGAGACTTATGACTATGAAATTGATTACCCAAAAATAAAAAGTGCCATAATATTTAGAAATGCGATAATAAAAAGTTGTTTAGAATTATTATCACCAGCAAAAGTAAAAGAATATCAAGAAAGATTTATAGAAAAAATAAATTCAAAACAATATTTAGAGTTACATTATTCTCCTAGAGTTCGCGACTTAATTAGTTTAGACTTTGAAACAATTGGACAACAATTAGACGGAATATCACGATTAACACTAAAAGGATAGCCTTAATGGTTATCCTTTTCTAAAATCTTATCAACAATCCCATACTCCAAAGCCTCATTAGAATCCATAAAATAATCTCTCTCAGTATCTCTTTCAATTTTACTCAATTTTTGACCAGTATTATTAGATAATTCTAAATTAAGCTTCTTCTTTAACTTAATAATTCTCTCAGCAGCGATTTGGATCTCAGTAGCCTGACCTTGAGCACCACCTAAAGGTTGATGAATCATAACCTCACCATTAGGAAGACACATTCTCTTACCCTTAGAACCGCTAGAAAGTAAAAAAGCCGCCATACTCGCACACATTCCAACACAAATAGTCGAAACATCCGCTTTAATAAAATTCATAGTATCATAAATAGCCATACCAGCAGTAACGCTTCCGCCAGGACTATTAATATAAAGATAAATATCATCACTACTCTGACTATTCAAAAAAAGCAATTCCCCTACTACAACATTAGCCACCTCATCGGTAATCTCACCACTTAAAAATATTATTCTATCCTTTAGCAACCTACTGTATAAATCATATACTTTCTCGTAACCTTTCTCTTTTTCAACTATAGTTGGTATAATCACTAAAATCACCCTAATATATATTTAGTAAAAAAAATAAAAATTATACAAAAAAATTAAAAATATTGAAAAAAAATTAAAAAATATGATAGAATTAAACAAAAGGAGTGATAAAATGAATAAGTTTTGCACAAACTGTGGAAACGAAATTCCAGAAGGAGGAGAGATTTGTTTAAAATGTGGAAAAATTTTAAACAAAAAAAGCAACAACAATAACGATAACAAAACAAATGTAATGAGTATAATAGCCTTTATAATATCGATAGTAGGATTCATAACATCATTCATAGTAATAGGTATATTCTTTGGAATAATAGGACTTATACTATCAATAATAAGTTTAGTTACAGCAAAGAAAAACAATACAGGAAAAGGATTTAGCATAGCTGGATTAATAATCAGCATAGTAGCAATCATAATAAGTTCAATATACATATTTGTAATAGGAGTATTAATCGCGGACAATTCAACTGCCATAAAAGATGAAATAAATAACGAAATATGTGGAAGTGGATATAGTTTAACAAATGGAAAAAATGTAATGGGTTCATACGAATATGATGAATGGTATTGCTGTCCAACAGGAAAAACAAAAAACACAAGAAATTGTAGAGAATACTAAAAAATTAGCATAACAATGTGCTAATTTTCTTTTATTTATAAAAAATAATGTAAGATTACATACTTAATGCCCAAAAACAACAATAAATATGATAAAATATATAAAGAAGATAAACATTAGGAGGAAAAAGAATGAAAGAAAGCATAATAGTAGACATAACAAACCAAGGAAAAGTAATATTCAAAAGTGGAGGAACAATAGAAGAACTTATCCAAAAAATAGATGGACCAAACACAATAATCGCAGCACTAATAGATAATGAAGTACAAGAACTATCATATAGAATAAAAGACGATACAAAATTAACATTTATACACATAAACGAAAGAATGGGAGCAAAAATATATAGAAGTGGACTAAAATTTTTATACATAGCAGCAATAAAAGAATTATATGGAGCGAATACAAATGTAGAATTAAAACATTCATTAGACAAAGGAATATATACAAGAATAGACTTAGAAATAACTGAAAAGCATGTTGAAGACATAAAAGCAAAAATGCACGAATTATCAAAGCGAAATTTAAAAATAGAAAAACTAACAACCAATAGAAAAGAAGCAATAAAATATTATGAAAGTTCAAAAGAGCAAGAAAAAGTAGACATATACAAACAAATGACTAGAGATGTTGTTACGCTATATTCTCTATTAGATTACTATGGCTATTACTACAGCAAAATGCCTATAAGTACAGGAATACTAAACAATTTTGACTTAACACTTACAAATGATAAAGGAATAATACTACAATATCCAAACACACATGATGGAATAATCCCACCATATACACATATGGAAGATGTATTAAATGTATTCAAATCATATGGCAGTTGGTCAACTAGATTAGGAGTTAACTATGTATCGGAAGTAAACAACATAATAATAAATGGAAAAATAAAAGAATTCATACAACTAAACGAAATAAGACAAAATGAAGATTTACAAACAATAGCATACGAAATAAAAACAAAAATAAACGAACTAAAACTTGTACTAATCGCTGGACCATCAAGTTCAGGAAAAACGACAACATCAAAAAAACTATCATTATACTTAAAAAACTTAGGAATAAATCCATTTGTCATATCAACAGACGATTACTTTAAAAATAGAACAGAAACACCAAAAAATGAAAAAGGCGAATACGAATATGACATACTAGAAGCAATAGACGTAGACTTATTTAACAATCATCTAACAAAACTACTAAACGGAGAAGAAATAACAATACCAACTTACAACTTTTTAACAGGAGAAAAAGAATACAAAAACAATCCAATATCATTAAAAAATAGAGACGTAATAATAATAGAAGGAATACACACACTAAACGAAGAACTAACAAAATCAATAGAAAGAAAAAATAAATATAAAATATACATAAGCCCATTTACACCATTAGGATTAGATAGACACAATCACATATCAACAGTAGACTTGAGACTAATAAGAAGATTAGTAAGAGACTATAGAACAAGAGGTTACAGTGCTGAAGGAACATTAAAAGGATGGCAAAATGTAAGAATATCAGAAGAAAAATATATATTCCCATATCAAAAAGAAGCAGACAAAGTATTAGACACAGCACTGATATATGAATTAGGAATACTAAAAACATATGCAATACCTATTTTATACTCAGTAAACTATAAAAGTAAATACTATTCAGAAGCATTAAGAATAATAAATTTCCTAGAATACTTCTTAAACATACCAGTAGACACGTTACCAAACACAGCATTATTAAGAGAATTTGTTGGAAATGGATACTTTGAATAAAGGAGAGGAAAAGAAAATGATAAAAGTAGCAATAAACGGATTTGGAAGAATAGGAAGGTGTGCACTAAGGCAAATAAGTACAAGAGATGACATGGAAGTCGTAGCAATAAATGATTTAACAGACTCGCTTACCCTAGCCTATCTATACAAATATGATTCAGTACACAGAACACTTGACTCAAAAGTAGGATACGAAGACGACAAAATAGTAGTAAATGGAAAAGAAATAAAAATACTATCTGAAAAAGATCCAAATAATTTGCCATGGAAAGAATTAGAAGTAGACGTAGTATTAGAATGCACAGGAATATTTACAAGTAAAGAAAAAGCAAAAGCCCACATACATGCTGGAGCAAAAAAAGTAATAATAAGTGCACCTGCAAAAGACGAAGCTAAAACCATAGTATATGGAGTAAACGAAGAATTGCTAACAAACAAAGATAAAGTAATAAGCACAGCATCATGCACGACTAACTGTCTAGCACCAGTACTAAATATAATAAATAAGAACTACAAAATAATAAGTGGATTTATGACAACAGTACATGCAATAACAAATGACCAAGAGACATTAGACATACCACATAAAAAAGGAATAGAATCACGTCGTGGAAGAGCAGCAAGTCTTAACATAATACCTACTTCCACTGGAGCAGCATCACAAATAGGAAAAGTAATACCAGAACTAGAAGGAAAATTAGATGGAATAGCATATAGAGTACCTGTAGGAGATGGAAGTATAGTAGACCTAACTTTACTAGTAGAAGAAAATACATCAGCAGACAAAATAAACAGACTAATAAAATCTAATCAAAATGAAGTATTAAAAATAGTAAACGTACCATTAGTAAGTAGCGATATAATAGGAACTGAAACAGGAGCCGTAGTAGATTCACTATTAACAAAAGTAATAAGACAAGACAAAAAAACACTAATAAAAATTGCTGCATGGTATGACAACGAATGGGGATACACTGCTCAAATGATAAGAACTCTTAAATCTTGGTGTAAATAAAAATTAAAGAACGTATAAAAATAATCAATAGAATTTATCTACTGATTATTTTTTATTAAAAAAACTGCATATAAAGGAATACTATAAATATTATTTTCAAACCCAAAATTTTTTAAAGACAAACGTATAGAATATTTAGGATTAAATTTATTAATATACTCATTTAAACTCTTGGACTTTGTATTAATACTTGCTTTAACTTCTACAGGAATAATACCACTTTCATTTTGCAATATAAAATCCACTTCTGCTTCATACTTACTTCTCCAATAATATAAACAATAACCATTAACATTTAAACTATTAGCAACATAATTTTCAGTAATCGCACCTTTAAATAAAAATGTTGAATCTAGAAAGATATCAGAAAAATTAACATTAGCAATATAATTAAGAAGACCAACATCACTTAAATACATTTTAAAATTATCATTATCTTCATATACTGACAATGGAATCTCAGGCAATTTAATCTTCTTACACTGTAGAAGCATATGACTAGAAACTAACCAATCTAAAGGCAACTCAAATTGTCTTTTATTTCCATTTTTTATAACAGTAGAATACTTGAACTTTCTATTGTCATCTCCAAGTTGCTTAGGCATACTTTCATATATAGATTGTATCTTAATACATTCTTCTGAACTTGTTACATACTTTCTCATATCAGCAATATAAGCAGTTACAATATTTCCGTGAATTTCCCTATCAAAACTCATTAATTTCAAATCTTTATTTATAAAATCATTTACTGCCTGAGGCATCCCACCAATACAAAGATAATATCTATACATTTCTATAGCATCTTTATGATGGCTTTCTAACATAGGCTTAAAAGAAGTAAAACAGTTTTTAATTTCATCTAACAATTTATTTTTATTACAAGCAATTAAAAACTCTTCAAAATCTAAAGGATATAAATACTTAATTAAAACTTTACCTACTGGAAAAGATGATTTAAATCTCCTTAATTTAACACCAAGTAAAGATCCAGCACAAATTACATGATACTTATTACCTTCACAAAAGTATTTTAAAGAAGTAATCGCACGTTCACTCACTTGAATTTCATCAAAGAAAATAACTGTGTTATCTACATCAATTGAAATTTCTTTTTTAATTTCAATATGCTTTATAATATCCTCTGGATTAATAGTGACTTCAAAAATACTAGAAATATCCTCTTCTTTTTCAAGATTAATATACAAATAATTACTAAAATTTTCCTTACAAAATTCATTTATTATATAGGTTTTGCCAGTTTGTCTAGCACCTACTACCATCATAGGAGTAAAAGGATTATCAAATTTCCAGTTATTTAAAACATTCTCAAATTTTCTATACATAATAGTTCACCTACTAATATAATACTATAAAGCAAAAGAAAAGTCCACAAAAAGTGTTTTAAAACATATCTTATGGACGAATAATAGATATAATTTACATGTTTTAAGGAGATAACAGTGTTATTTATATTTTCTTAAAATTCGCAAAGTATTAAGTATAGTAAGTAATGTCACACCAGTATCAGCGAAAACAGCAAGCCACATATTAGCGAGTCCAAAAACTGAACAAAGTAGAATACTTAACTTAATTCCCATAGCAAAAATCAAATTTTGTTTAATAATTTTCTTAGTATATTTAGAAATATCATATGCGAGTGGAATCCTAGTAAGATCATCCTTCATTAAAACTATATCACTAGCTTCAATAGCGCTGTCGCTTCCTACACCTCCCATAGAGATGCCTATATCCGCACGTTTCAAAACAGGAGCATCATTAATACCATCGCCAACAAACACACTAATTGAACTCTTACTTGCAATATCTTCATAACATCTGAACTTATCTGTAGGAAGCATCTCATAACTAATATTATCAATACCCAACTTTTTTCCAATACTAAGAGCCACATCCTTATTATCTCCAGTAAACATAAAAGTCTTAATATTCAAACTCTTTAAAACATCAATAACTTCTTTAGAATTTTCTTTAACACCATCATCTATAGAAATAGAAGCGATATGTTTATTGTCAATACTTAAATGTAACATAGCATCTTCACCACAACCACATAAAAGTGCATTACCAATAGAAACCTTCTTACCATCTAAAGTAAAAGAAATACCTTTACCTGCTTCCTCTCTATAATTCTTAACATCCTTACTATTTGGAACATCATTTTTAAGTTTCATAATAGACTTAGCAATAGGATGATTAGATAAACTTTCACCCTTCATAAGAATATCTATAACCTCATCCTTAGAATAATTCTCATCAGTTACCTTAATATCAGTAACAGTAAAACTTCCATTAGTAAGAGTCCCAGTCTTATCAAAAATAATATTCTTAGAATTACTTAAATTATCTAAAAAATTACTACCCTTAATTAAAATACCTTTCTTGCTAGCAACACCGATACCTGTAAAATAAGACAAAGGAACAGAAATAGCAATTGCACACGGACAAGCAATAACCAAGAAAGTTAAAGCACGATAAACTGCATCATCTCTACTTACATTACTTAATATTGGCATAAAGAAAATTATCGTAATAGCAAACACAATTACTAAAGGAGTATAAACTTTACTTATCTTAGAAATAAGAGTTTCAGTTTTAGTCTTCTTATCAGTAGCCTCTTCTAACAGTTCTAAGATTTTATTAACCGTAGAATTTTCAAAAAGTTCTAAAACTTTAATTTCAATAACATCTCCCACATTTATACTACCAGATAAAACATTATCATTCACATTAACCTTAAGAAGTTCACTCTCACCAGTTAAAGCCGAAGTATCTAACAAAGTGTTTCCTTTAGTAATAACTCCATCAACAGGAATTTTTTCTCCTTTTTTAACAATCAAAATATCCCCTATTTCTATATCTTCAACTAACACTTGTACTTCTTTCTTATCAACCAACCTATTAGCATAAGGCTCCTTAATATCAATTAAATCTTTAATAGACCTTCTTGAATTATTAATAGCCTTCTCTTCTAATATCTTTCCTATAGTATACAAAGTAATAACCATCATTCCCTCAAGAACTTCACCAATAACTAAAGCACCGACGCAAGAAATAGTAATAAGAAGATTTTCATTAATAGTTTTGCTCTTAAAAAGTAACTTAATCGCATTCCAAGTAGTTCTATATAAAAACAAAGAATAAGAAACAACATAAAGACCAATCTTTAAAAACTTTGGCATATTTACAAAATAACCTATAAGCCCTACTACCAAAGCGACAATTAAAATAGACAAATGAAACTCCTTTTTCTTATCCACTTTTTCATTAGAAATAAAAACACCAGGTTCTATAGAGTTGATAATATCATTAACTTCTTTAACACTTACTTCTCTATCACATTCATAAGAAAGTTTCATAGTATTAAAATTAACACAAACATTAATTAAATCATCATTCTTACTAAGAGAATCCTCTATCTTTCTAGCACAATTAGCGCAATCCAAATTATTAATATTATACCTAAACTTCTTCATCTACTTCTCTCCTCTCCAAAACATGTCTAGTAGCAACCTCAAACACTTCCTTAATATGATCATCATCTAAAGAATAATAAACTTCCTTCCCATCTCGTCTACACTTAACAATTTTATTAAGTTTCAAAGAACTAAGTTGATGAGAAATAGAAGACTTAGTCATACCTAAAACATTAGCAATATCACAAACACAAAGTTCATTATTATCAAGAGCAAAAAGTATTTTAATTCTAGTTGAATCTCCTAAAATTCTAAAAAAATCACTAACATCATAACTTATCTCATCATCAGGCATAGATTCCTTAACTAATAAAACTTTATCCTCATAAATAACATTACAGTCACATTTATCACTACAACATAACATATCAGTTTCCTTCATATAAAAACATCTCCTCTACAGTTGAATACTATTTCAACTATTAATATTATAGTTGAACATATACTCAATTGTCAATTAGAATTGCCTAAAAAATAAAAATGTTAATAAAACGTTAAATTTAATATAAAAATAACTCTTATCATTTATATAAGAGTATAATAAATATAAGGTGAATAGGATGAAATGTAATTTATGTGATTATGAAAATAAAGAAAATGAACACTATTGTGTTAATTGTGGGAAAAATCTTTCATCTCAAATAGAAAAAACAGACTTTCTATTTGGAATTTCTAGTTTTTTAAAAATTATATCTATTTTTTCCTTAATTTTAGTATGCCCAGGAGTTTATTTGTTTGAAAGTATAAGTAGATTAGATAATTTTAGTAGTAATTCTAACATTACTTTAGTTTTTGCGATAGTTTCTATAGCAATACTATTTTTCAGTATATTTATAAAAGCAATTGCAAAAGATATGTGTATAAAAAACATAAAAAAAGAGAAAGAAATGAAAACAATTGAACAAATAAATATAGATAATAAAAAAGTAATTCTTAGAGTTGACTATAACGTTCCTATTAAAGATGGAAAAGTTATAGACAACAATAGAATAAAACAAAGTTTAGACACAATAAAATATTTAAAGGACCATAATGCCAAAATAATTTTATTATCTCATCTAGGTAAAGTAAAAACTGAAGAAGATAAAGAAAAAAACACTCTTCTCCCAGTAAAAACTGAATTAGAACATCTTTTAAATGAAACTATAGAATTTTCTACTGAATTAAAAGGAAGCGCTTTAGAAGAAAAAATAAATAAACTAAAACCTAAAGAAATAATACTATTAGAAAACACACGACACATGGACTATCCAAACAAGTTAGAAAGTAACTGTGACAAAGAATTATCATCATACTGGGCATCACTAGGAGAAATATACATATTAGATGCATTTGGAAGCGCACACCGAGCTCATGCATCAACTTATGGAATAAGCGAATACTTACCACACGCCATAGGATTTTTAATAGAAAAAGAAATAAAAGAATTAAACAACATAAAAGATAAAGAGAAAACAATAATACTAGGTGGAGCAAAAGTAAGTGACAAAATAGGAGTAATAAAAAATCTATTACCAACATCCAACAAAATATTAATAGGAGGGGCCATGTGTGGAACATTCTTAAAAAGTCAAAATATTAATGTAGGAAAAACCTTTGTAGAAGAAGAAAAAATAGAAGAAGTAAAAGACCTATTAAAAACAAACAAGATAATATTACCAATAGATGTAATAACTGAAAATGGAACAAAAGAAATAGAAAAAATAACTGATGAAGAAAGCATATTAGACGTTGGACCAAAAACAATAGAAAAATTCAAACAAAATCTTACAGGAGAAACCTTAGTACTAATGAATGGAACATTAGGACTATACGAAAATCCAAAATATGAAAATGGAACAAAAGAAATATTTAAATATTTAGAAACCAATAAAATAGACACAATAGTATGTGGAGGAGACACAGGAAACGCGACTAAAAAATACAATTTCGCGCCATACTATCTATCAACAGGTGGAGGTGCTTCCTTAGAATACTTAGAAGGAAAAGAATTACCATCATTAAAAATAATGGAAAAAATGGAGAATAAAAATGAATAATAAAATTAAAGAAACTATTAATTATTATAAGTTATGTACAAAACTAAAAGATACTATTAGAAAAGGACCAATTATTTGGAATGCAAAAAGAGGAAGAATAGAAAGTGTTGCAGAACATATTTATGGAGTTCAAATGTTAGCTATCTCTATCTATTATCAATTTGAATATAAATTAGATCTAATGAAAGTTATTTACATGTTAGCAATACATGAATTAGAAGAAATAGAAATTGGAGATTTAGCATTTTATGAAGTCACAAGAGAAGAAAAATTAATTAAAGGTAAAGAAGCAACAAACAATATATTAAAAGATTTATTAGGAAAAGAAGAAATATCATCCTTATTAAATGAATATAATGAAAGAACAACAAAAGAAGCAAAATTTGCATATCACTGTGACAAACTAGAATGTAATATCCAAATGAAATTATATGACCAAGAAGGATGTTTTAATTTAAATAATCAGCCTAATAATCCTATAATAAATAATCCAAGTGTGAAAAAAGTCTTAGAAAGTGAAAAAAATATATCTAATGCTTGGATTGAATTTGATAGAGATAAATATAAAGAAGATAAAAATTTTATAAATATAATTAATTACTTAAAAGAAAATGAAATATAAAAAGGTGAGATATTAATGAAAACAATAATATTAAATCACAAAAGTTATTTATCATACGAAGAAATACAAAACTACAAAAACATAATAGAAGCACAAAACATAGAAAACATAAATTTAGTATTAATGCCTACCCTAGCCTACTTATCAGAATTTAAAAATTCAAAAATTGAAATAGGTGCACAGAACTTCTATAGTTACAACTACGGATCTTACACAGGTGAAATATCATTAGAAACACTAAAAAGTTTAAACATAAATTACACCTTAGTAGGACATCCCGAAAGATTAATGTTAAAATTAGATTCATATCAAGAAGTAAAAGACAAATTCTTTAGAAGTATAAACTTAGGATTCAAAACTATACTATGTGTTGGGCACAATGAAAACGAAAAAATCCTAAAAAAAGAATTAAAATTTTTCTTAAACGGAATAGAAGAAAGTGTATTAAAAAATTTAATAATTGCTTTTGAACCTTCATCTAAAATTGAAGGAGAAATAGTTAATTTAAAACAAATACAATATGTATATAACTACATAAAAGAATATATGTTTAAGCACTTTGAAATAACAGTGCCTTTTATATATGGAGGCTCAGTTAATAAAAATAACATTAAAGAAATATTAGAAATAAC
>JAAVYQ010000051.1 GCA_022791215.1 Bacilli bacterium
TATTTCTTCTTCTTTGAAATAAGAAAATAGTCTTTTATGTGGTTTGCGTGTTTTTAAATAATATTTTGTCTTTAATTTTTCTAAGTCAATTATATCATTTTCTTTTATGTTCTCTTCTTCTAAAAATTTGATTATTATTTTTATTTTATTTATCACATACATTGTAGATTCATTTTCTTCAGGGCTTATTGTATACGCATTTATATTATTTAAATCTTCTCCGTATTTTTTATATATTTTTGTCTTTTCTTCTTCACTTAAAAACTTGATCGCTATGTCTACTAAATATTTTGAACTTTCAAAATGCGAATAAAAAGGTTTATATATCTTATATGTTATTTTAGTCTCATATTGTTTTAATCTTAATTTTTGTATTGTTTTTTCATCACTTTTTAATAATTCATCTATTCGTTCATCAGTTAATTTTAATGTTTCTAGATATTCTATATTTGGTATTAGGTTTCTAACTATTTCTTGCGCTACGATATCGCGTTCTTTCTTAGTAACTTCTTTTTTTAAATTTAAGTCATTTAAATCTCGTCCATACTTTTTATAAAATAGTGATTCACTTTTTGAAGATAATAGTCTCACTGCTAGTTTTACAATGTTCTCTTTTCTATTTACAATTTCAAATAAACTTTTATAATGGTGCATTTTATCTTTTTCCCCTTTGTATACAGTGCATTATTATACTACAAGTCTTCTTTGTTGTAAATAAAAAAGTAAGATTTTAAACCTTACTTTAAAGCGTCTATTAATTCTGCTTTTTTCATGTTTGTATAGTTTTCTATACCTTTCTCTTTAGCTAATTCTTTAAGTTCTGCTACTGTTTTTGAACTTAAGTCATTTTTTTGCTCTTCTTTTATTTCTTTTTTGGTTTCTTCTTTAGGTGTTGCTGTTTCTTTAACACCTTTTCCATTTAATGCATCTTTGGCAATATTAACTATTTTAGTGAATTCTT
Source organism: Bacilli bacterium (assembly GCA_022791215.1). Classification (GTDB taxonomy): domain Bacteria; phylum Bacillota_I; class Bacilli_A; order RF39; family UBA660; genus MGBC139354. The sequence continues at coordinate 962 of JAAVYQ010000051.1, forward strand.
CAGGTGATGCTATTGCTATTTCACTAAGCATTTTTCTATTGATTTCAACTCCAGCTTTGTTTAGCCCATCTATGAATTTTGAATAGCTTATTTCATTCATTCTACATGCTGCATTTATTCTTGTAATCCATAATTTTCTGAAGTTTCCTTTGTTTTTCTTTCTATCTCTAAAACTGTAATTTCCACTGTGGAATAATTGCTCTTGAGCTGTTTTGTATAATCTATGTTTACTTCCAAAGTATCCTTTTGCTCTTTTTAGAACTTTCTTTCTTCTTGCTCTTGTTACTGTTCCGCCTTTAACTCTTGTCATTTATTTTACCCCCTTAACGCTTTCTTGTATCTGTTCATGTCAGCACTACTTAGTGTTGATCCTTTTCTATGGTCTCTGTTGAAACTTGTTGGTTTTTTTCCTGTTTTATGGTTTGCACCAGGTTTTCCTATTTTTGTGCTTCCACCAGGTCTTACTTTTATTTTTTTAGATATTCCTCCATGTGTTTTTTGTTTTGGCATAAATAATCTCCTTCTTTCTACTTTTTAGGTGCTACAACTAAACTCATACTTCTTCCCTCAAGTTTAGGCATACTTTCTATTTCTCCTACTTCTTCTAATGCTGTGGCAAATTTTAGTATTACTTCTTTTCCTAGATCCGCATGTGCGATTTGTCTTCCTTTAAATCTTACTGATACTTTAACTTTGTGTCCTTTCTCTACATATGCACGAGCATTTTTTAATTTGGTTTCAAAGTCATGTGTATCTATCGTAACACTAAGTCTATATTCTTTTAACTCAAGGTTTTGTTCTCTTTGTTTTTTCTTAGCTTCCTTTTCTTTTTTTACTTTTTCATATTTGAATTTGTTGTAATCTATTACTTTGCATACTGGCATTCCATTGCTACTCATTAATACTAAGTCAAGTCCAGCATAGTTTGCTAACGTTAATGCATCAGCTATTTTTTTTACTCCTAATTTTTCACCATTAGGACCGATTACCATTACTTCTTCAAATTTTATTTGTTCATTGATTAAACAATCGTTTTGTTTAGCTATTGCTAGTCACCTCCAAAAATTATAAAAAGTGAATACATTTGTATCCACTTAAAAACTAACAAAAACTGTTAAATTTAGCTTTTTACCTACTAACTCTATTATCAGTCAGGTGAGTGTGGATACACTGCTTTCTCTTTTTCTATTTATTAATTTTATAATAATTTATATGAGATGTCAAGAAAAATATGATTTTAATTCGCTTTTTAATTAAAATTTCTTAAGTAATCTTTTCTCATTGTATATTTATGTATATTAACTTTTATTTCTATTCCTTTTTCTTTATATAATTCATCTAATAATTCGATTAACTCTTGCATGCTACATGTCATTTCCCAAATAGTTCTATTATTATTGAATTCTTTTATTTCCCATTTTTGATGTTTTTTATTAAACCGATTAATTTTTATAGTTTTCCCTGTAGTGTAAAATCTTACATATCCGTCTTTGAATTCAACTTGATTATGTATTATACTGTTTCTCATTTTCCACGAAAAATCTTCGTAAGCGTCTCCATTTAGTGATTCTTCTAATAATTTACTATATTGTTTCATTAATTCATATATATACTTTTTTGAAAATTTAGATCCTTTTAGTATTTCTAATTCTTCATAACTCTTTTTTAAGACTTTTAGGTATTCTTTGTATATATTTACAGCATGTACATATCTAGCAAATATTTTATTATTTTTTGCTATTATTCTATAGTTTTGGTATAAAGTTCCAGTAAA
>JAAVYQ010000052.1 GCA_022791215.1 Bacilli bacterium
AAATTCAATATAATGTGTTATACTTTGTACAGGTGTATAAAAATGGAAAAAAATAAAATAAGAAACTTCTCAATAATCGCGCATATAGATCATGGAAAAAGTACATTAGCAGATAGAATACTAGAAATATGTGGAAACATAACAGAAAGAGAAAAACAAGAACAACTATTAGACAACATGGAATTAGAAAGAGAAAGAGGAATAACAATAAAACTAAACGCGGTAGAATTAGAATACAAAGGATACATGTTGCACTTAATAGACACACCAGGACACGTAGACTTTTCATACGAAGTAAGTAGAAGTCTAGCAGCATGTGAAGGAGCGATATTAGTAGTGGATGCGACACAAGGAATCGAAGCACAAACACTAGCAAACTTATATCTAGCGATGGAAAACGATTTAGTAATAATACCAGTAATAAACAAAATAGACTTACCGAATGCGGATCCTGAAAAAGTCAAAGACGAGTTAGTACAAAACATAGGATTCAAAAGAGAAGAAATACTATGTTGCAGTGGAAAAACAGGAGAAGGAGTAGAAGAATTACTAAACGCGGTAATAGAAAGAATACCTGCTCCAACATCTAGCCAAAACAATTTACGAGCACTCATATTTGACAGTTACTTTGACAGTTACAAAGGAATAGTAGCTTTAGTAAGAATAGTAGATGGAGAAGTAAAACTAAAAGACAAAATAAAAATGCTTGCGACGAATGCAAAATACGAAGTAATATCGCTAGGAAAAACGACACCGAAAGACAAGCCACTAACAAAACTATCCTGTGGAGAAGTTGGATACATAACAGCAAGCATAAAAACAATAGAAGATGTAAGGGTGGGAGACACTATAATACATGCAAACTCTAAAGAAGAGGCATTGCCAGGATATAAGCCGATGAAACCGATGGTATACAGTGGAATATTCCCAATAGAAAGTAACAAATATGAAGCATTAAAAGAAGCGTTACAAAAACTAAAATTAAACGATGCCGCACTAACGAGTGAACCCGAAAAAAGTGATGCGCTAGGATTTGGATTTAGATGTGGATTTCTAGGACTATTACACATGGAAATAATAGAAGAAAGAATAGAAAGAGAATTTGGAATTGAGTTAATCGCAACGAGTCCAAGTGTAATATACGAAGTAGAACTTACAAATGGAGAATTAGAATACATAGACAGTCCAAACAAAATGCCAGAACAAAGCAAAATAAGCACAATAAGAGAACCATTTGTAAAAACGAACATATTTGTACCCAACGAATATGTAGGACCAGTAATGGAGCTTTGCCAAGAAAAAAGAGGAATATACAAGAGCGTAATATACATTGACAGCAAAAGAGTAAATGTAGTATACGAACTACCACTAAGTGAAATAGTATATGACTTCTTTGACAAACTAAAAAGTTACACTAAAGGATACGCTTCATTTGACTATGAATTCATAGGGAATAAAGATAGCAAACTAGTAAAACTAGACATACTACTAAACGGCGACATAGTAGACGCGCTAAGTATAATAGTACACAAAGATGATGCATACAAAAGAGGAAAAATAATAGTAGAAAACCTAAAGAAAATAATCCCTAGGCAAATGTTCGTAGTACCTATACAAGCCAGCATTGGAACGAGAGTAATTGCTAGAGAAACCATAAGTGCGATGAAAAAAAACGTACTTGCAAAATGCTATGGAGGAGATGTATCACGTAAAAGAAAACTATTAGAAAAACAAAAAGAAGGAAAAAAACGAATGAAACAAGTTGGAAGTGTAGAAGTTCCACAAGAAGCATTCCTATCAGTATTAAGTGTAGACAAACAAGAATAAAGAGAATTTACCAAAAGGTAAATTTTTTAAACTATTAAAACTGTACAAAATATTGCTATAAAACATTTACAAATCGTTCTTTTTGTGGTACAATATAAACTAGATTCAGGGGTGAAAAAATGGAAAAATTAGAAAAAATTATAGAATACATAGAAACAAGCTATAAAAATAAAGAAGAAAAAATAATTAAACAAATGATAGAAATAGAGAAGTTCATAAAAGAAAACGGAATAGAGCTAACATCAGAAGACTACATAAAACTAATAGACTCATCCAAAACATTAAAAAGAAAAATAAAAGATATAATAGAAAGAAAAATCAAAATCAAGAACATATTTATAAAAAAACTAATAATGGCATACAAAGTAACAAATAGTTACATAGACTTAGAAGACAAAGCGATATTAGAGGCGTTAAAAATAAATTTTGATCCAACACTAAGAGACATACTATTTAACAAATACAAAAGCAAAGTAGAGAAAATAATACAAAACAACTACAAAAATAGCCAAGAAATATTAGACCACATGCAAGATGGATACGAAATATTACTAAATTGCATAGACAAATATGACCTAGCGAATAACTATTCATTTTCCAAATATCTTGAATATCAAATAAACTATAAATATATAGAAAACGAAGAAAAAGCACAACATGTTGAAATAACACCATCTATAGAAATTGACATAGAAAAAGAAACGATTATAAAAGATTACATAGAAAGATTTAATGAACTATTAAGTAGTATAGAATTACCACAATATCAAGACACTATATATACACTAAGCATGAACAAAAATGAGAAAAGAGAATATTTAAGAGAAAAGAAAATAACACCAGGAATCGCAGGAACAATAAATAGAAACACATTAAAATCATTACTAAGGACAAATATACTGGATGAATACGTAGAATATCTAGATGATCCAAAATTAGGAAAACAAGTACTACAAACATTAAGAGAGACATACTTAAAAAATTATGCTGACTTAAGAATGATGGAAAAATCTAAAGAAAGTGAATTAAACACATATCAAGAACTTATAAGTTTAGGAATAACAGAAGAAGAAATAGCCATGGCGCTAAAAAGTCTAAGTGAATACGAATTAAAAATAATCTACTATGTCAGTGGAGAAGACTTAAACCATCCAAGAACCAAAGAAGAACTCGCTCCAAAAGAGTTATTAGACTTTTACTCAGCAAAAAGAAACTTAATAAACAGAATTAGTAAAAATAGAAACAAACAAAAAGTAAGAGAAAAGAAGTCCGAAAGAAGTTTAAACATTTATGAAACATTAATGTCAAAAGGATACACTGAAGAAGAAATAACATTGGGAATAAATGGACTAAGTGAACAAGATAAATTAGAATTAAACAAAATGAGCAATGGAAATGTGAGAAATTCCATAATACTAATAAACGTAAAATACAGTGATCTTAAAGAAATAATCAAGAAAATAGAAAAAAACATAAAAAGACATAGACAACACTTACTAACCCAACAGGCGATGAATGAAAGCCAAAGAATATACAATAAAGCTTTAATAGTAGCACAAAAAGAAGAAATAAGAAAAATATTTTATGATGTAGACATTACAATTCTAATAATAATATTCCTAAAAATTGGAATAATAGAAAACCAAGAATACAACATGGATCAAATAAAATATATAACAGGATTAAAACGAAACGAAGTAAATATTATATTACGTGAAAACTTAGAAAAAATAAAAAATAGATTAAAAAAAGAAACACAAACATTAAAATTAAAATAAAAAGAAAATCACAACTAGAAATGATTTCTTTTTTTTGCTATAATCTTTCTAGGAGGAAAAAAATGAAAATATTAAGTGTAAATGCAGGTAGTTCATCGCTAAAATTTCAAATGTATGAAATGCCTGAAGAA
>JAAVYQ010000053.1 GCA_022791215.1 Bacilli bacterium
AAAATCAAGCAAAAATAGTGTGGCAATAATAAATAGAAAAACAGCAAAATAATCTATTAACCTATCAAGAATAAAAAACAAATACAAAATTGCAAACACAATACATCTAAGAACATTAAAAAGTATAAGATTTGCAAAAGAAAGCAAACTCTTAAGAAGTTTAACAAAAAAATTATCAGAACTAATCTTTAAATAATGAACATAAAACTCCCATTTAGTAACATAAACATTAGAATACATATCGTGATGCTCTTGAGACTTATTTTTATAAGTCTCATTTTCTTCATAAGAAAAAGTTTTAGAAAACTTAATTGCCTCCAAAGACTGATCATAATTTCTTCGCTTATCATCATCTAACAAAACTTCCTTGGCCTCATTTAAACTTCTAATAATTGAATTAGAATTCGCATCATTACAAACATCAGGATGATACTTTTTAGCCATAGACCTATAAGCACTCTTAATCTCATCCTTAGAAGCGTCACACTTTATACCTAGCAGTTCATAAAAGTTCATACAGCAAACCTCATTCCTATAGAGTATATTATAACATTAAATAATATGATATACTAATAAAGGTGATAAAAATGCAAAACAACATATATATAAAAGAAATAAAATATAACAAAGAAAAAGTAATAGACAAAGAAAAATATCCATTTAACATAGAAGTACTAAAAAAGTTCAAAGAGATAAAAATAAAAAAACCTGTAACATTTTTAATTGGAGAAAACGGAACAGGAAAATCCACGTTAATAGAAGCAATCGCAATTTCATGTAATTTAAACCCAGAAGGTGGAACTCAAAACTTTTTATTTTCCACAAAAAATACTCATTCAGAACTTTACAAATATCTAACCATAAACAAAACAGGAGTACCACAAACCAAGTTTTTTCTAAGAGCAGAATCATTTTATAATGTATCAACAGAAATAACAAGACTAAAGGAAGAAAACGGATACTCCACAATATATAATTACTATGGTGGAAATCTACATGAATGTTCACATGGAGAATCATTTATAAAACTAGTACAAAATAGATTTTCAGAAAATGGACTATACATATTAGACGAGCCTGAAGCAGCCTTATCACCATCAAGACAAATGACACTACTAGCATTAATAAATGACTTAGTAAAAAAAGGTAGCCAATTTATCATCGCAACACATTCACCTATACTAATAGCCTACAAAAATGGAATCATAATAGACTTAGACAATAACCTAAAAGAAATAAATTATGAAAATACAGAAATCTACAAAACATATAAAATGTTTTTAGAAAGATATGACACTATGCAAGAATACTTATTTAAAGAATAATAAAAAGAAAAAAAAGCACACTTGATTTATTTATGCGCATATGCTAATATAAATTTAAGAGGTGTAAGATGAACGAAAAAATAAAAGAAATAGAAAAAATACAAGTTGAGCTCATATTAACAATAAATTCTACATTTGACAAAATAAAAAAAATGATAGAAGAAAGCGAAAACAATACAGGCAAATACTTTAGAAAAGAATACACTTTAAAATATCCAATAACATACTGTGCTGGTTTCAAAGGTACAAAACCAGTTTCAGTAAATATAGGAAACAAAGAGATAATTGCCCCAACATGGAAAAAAGTAATTGAAGAAATATTAAAAGAAGTAATAAAAGATAAAAATATGAAACAAAATATAATGAACTTAAGAAACATAATGTATGGAAGAACGAGAACAAGACTATCTAATTCAAAAGATAACATGAAATCTCCTATACAAATAGATAAAAATTTATACATAGAAACACACTATGACACATCAATGCTAATAAAATTACTTTTAGACATATTAGATAACATAAAATACAATTACAACGAAATAGAAATTATAGTAAAAGAGTAGGTGAAAAAATGAGTTATTTAGAATATTCTCACGCTTTAGAAATCTCAAAAATGAAAGAACAATCAAGGATACTATATACATCCTATTACATTTATTGTATGGACGAGACTAAATATATAACTATTGAAAAAATAATAAAACTATTAAATTCTATAGGTTCATACATATCTAATAAATCTAGAGTAAATACAAACATAAGAAAAAGTAAATACTATAAACAAATACAAAATGACAAATACTTTCTAACTCCATTAGCATTACGAAAGCTCTCAAAAGAAGTTCCTTATATAACAATACAATATAAATAATAATATCTAGATAAAAATATTACAATGTAACAATTTCTCCAAAAAATCACTTTACCATATTGATATCTAAGTAAAAAATATGATAAAATCTACTTAAGATAGGAGGTAATAAAAATGGCTATAAAATATGACAAAAACAAAGATAGTTATGACATTTTAGGAATACCTCCCACATCCACAGATGAAGAAATAAAAAAAAGATATAGAGACTTATGTAGACAATATCATCCGGATTTAAATAAAGATGCTCCATTAAAAGATGAATTACAAAGAAAAATAAATGATGCATACAATAATATCTGTCCAAAAAATCGTGCTGCATATGACACTGAAAGAAGAAACGCATTAGGAATAAAAGGAAAAATAAAAACATCATTAAACACAATAAATGACAAAGTTTCAAAAATGGCATTTAGATTTGTAAATAGTTCAAGCATAGAAAACCTAGAAGCATACGATCAATACATAGAATTTTTAGATGAACTAGAACCACAATTCCTAGAATATGGAGAAAGCACAAAACCATTTTTAGAAGGAGTACTAAATAAAAGAGGAAAAATCTCAAAAGAAACATTAGAACAATACAAAAAAACTATAAAAAGAGAGTTAGAGTATATAAAAATGCGAGCTGCTGCATTTGACGAATTTCAAAAATTTTATACTGCAACCAATGAAACAATAGTTAAATTATACAACAAGAAATTAAACTTAAAAGAATACACTGACATAAATAATAGAACAAAATACAATCAATTAGAATTAGAAGAAAAAAAATTAGAAATCAAAAACTTCGTCAAGAAATTAAATGAAGAGAGATTAAAAAAATTAGACAGTTTAAAAATAGAACTTGGAAAAAGATACATAAGATATAATGAATTTTTAGAATTAAGAGGACTAAAAGAAGAAACAATATCAACAAACACGATAAAAAAATTACAAAGTATGCTCTCAATAATAGATCAAATAAGAATAAAACTTAACAAAATGGGAATAGCGCTAGAAGACTATCTAATAAATATGGGGTTAAATATAATGACAGTAACAGAAAAACAATTAGAATCAATATTACAAAGTTTAAATCCAAGCGGACAAAATTTAGAAGAACTAGACAAAATACTAAGAGGAGAAGACGGAGATAGAACAATGGGAAAATAAAAACATTGTTTTTCTTTTGTCCAAAAATCATAAAATGAATAAACTACAATAGGAGGTAATAAATGCTAGATTTTACATTAATAAGAAACATACTTATAATAGCGCTTTCAAGTAGCATTATCTCAACATCACTAATACAAAGGTTAAAAGAAGGAACGAAAAGCAAAAAATACATGCTTCTAAAAAGCTTTGTAATATCCATGACAATAGGAATATGTTTCAGTTTATCATTTTCAAACATAGACATAATCAACTCAATATGGGTTGGAATAATAAGTTTCATAGGAGCAGACGCAATATACAAATCATTTGAAGACAAAATATTTGCTTCCTTTAGTCAAATAGAGAATGTAATCTTTATAGAAAGGGGTGCTAAAAATTGACATTAAGATATCCCGTTAATTATATTGCAATAACACAATATTATAAAAAAAATGTACATAACGGAATAGACTTAGGATGGAATAGCGCACATGGAGGAAACGAACAACCGATATACTCAGCAGGAGAAGGGGAAGTAATCGCAGTAAAAAGAGATTATAACCAAACAGATGCCACAGGTTCTTCATATGGAAACTATATAAAAATTAGACACAAAGATGGATTCTATACACTATACGCGCACTTAAAATATGACAGTGTACAAGTAAACGTTGGAGACTATGTAACACAAGGACAATACATAGCAAACATGGGAAGAACAGGACGTGCAAATGGAAATCACTTACATTACGAAGTATTCATCAATGATGAAAAAGTAAATCCTGAAACATACACATACGTATTTGAAGGTCAAATAACAAGTACAAACCCATCAGCGATAGAAGGATTGCAATACTACAAACCGACACCAGAACCAACACCTGATCCAGAACCCAATCCTAATGAAATAGAAGAACTAAAAAAGCAAATAAAAGAACTAGAAGACAAAATATCATTACAAAACAAAGAAATAACCTCATTAAAAGAACAACTAAACGAAAAAGAAGAATGCAACGATTTTATATTTGAATACAACGTAGAAAAAACATCAC
>JAAVYQ010000054.1 GCA_022791215.1 Bacilli bacterium
ATTTGGAGTGATAGTGTAGATAGTGTTAGATATAATATGAATTTTACTTTTGATTATAATGGCAATCCTGTTAGTACTTATTTTATTAGTAAGATTCATAGGAAGGATAAGTATGTTTGGAGTCATAGTATTCATGAGGTTTTAATGTATGTTGGTGATACTCCTGAAAATGTCGTTACTACTGATAAGTTGTTTATAGGTCATTATCCAGATAGATCTAAGGATAGAAGTTTTTATTTGAATTTGCTTGAGGATGCTGTTAAGGATAATCCTAATGATGATAGAAATATGCACTACTTGGGTAGAGAGTACATGTATGTTGGTGAATGGAACAAGTCCATTGATACTTTGATTAAACATGTTTATTTGGATAGTAGTACTTGGGATGAGGAGAAGTCTGCTTCTATAAGGTTTATTTCTAGAGATTATTTGGCTCTTAATAGGTTCGATGAGGCTGAGATGTGGTTACAAAAATCTTTAGAGTTGACTCCTTATTTGAGAGAACCTTATGTTGAAATGGGACTTTTACATTATTATAGAAAAGATTATAAGAAGGCTATTAGGTATTTGCTATTGTCGCTTAAGATAACTGAAAAGAGTCCTACTTATATTAATGAGGATTTTGCTTGGAATGAAACTCCTTATGACGTTCTTGGGCTTTGTTATTTTTATTTAGGTGATAAGTCTAATGCTTTGAAATATACTGAGATCGCATTTAATATGAATTCTAGTAATGATAGACTTAAAAATAATTATGATTTTATTAAAAGAAGTTAATAGTGACTTCTTTTTTATTATAAAAAAAATGCCTGAGAGGCAACGTACTTACTATACGTTTAGTATTTAACTACCTATCTCAGGTCTTGTGAGAATATCTTAACATAGTATGTGTAAAATGTCAAATATTCGTCTATATATTATATTCAATTTTTTTGATTCTACCCTTTATTTTGTGGCCAGGAAATGAACTTACTCTAAAATTTTTGAGTTTTAATGTTTTTATTACTTTTTTTATTATTTTTTTGTCTTTATAGTAGTTATAAAATGTGTTTACTATCAGGTCTGCTAGTTGTATTCCAAAATTGGTTCTTGAATCATAGTATGTTATTTTGAAATCAAATTTTTCTAAGCAAAATTCTGTTTTTAAATAGGTTTCTAAATTGTTTATTTCTCCTATTCTTATGTTTCTATTATCTATACTTACTACGAATTCTATGTCTTCGTTTAGTTGTGCTAGGTTTAGTAATGGAACTATACAATCGGCAAAGAGGACTTTTACTGCATAGTTAAAGAATATGTTCGATTGTACTATTTCTTTTTTCATTAATGGTTTTTCAAATATTTTTGCTATTCCATAAAATGTGTTTATATCTTGGATGTTGTCAAATATTTCAATTTTTTCTTCGTCTTTCATATCGTATGATTTTATTTCTTTGTCTAGTTTTATGTTTCTTTTGTCTTTTATGCTTTTATTTATTTTTTTGTAGGTTGATGTGGCTTTGTGTTTGTCTTCTTTGAATATAAAGTATCCGCCTACTGCAAAATATTTTGTTTTGCTATTTTTGTGTATTGATCCACTTTCGTCTAAGTATACATATATTTTCATTGCTACCTCTTTCTTGTTTTTTGCTTGCTTTTTTATTATATCAAAGTTTTTTATTATATTATATAGAAAAAGACTAATAGTTTTTGTTCTATTAGCCTTGAATATTTATTTTTTAGGTTTTAGTTCTTTTATTTTATCAACAATTTTATTATTTGTTAATTTGTCAAATATTATTTTCATTTATTATCACTCCTAGTATATATTATGTTTTAGGAGTTTTTTTGTATGGTGATAAGCCATCTTTTTTAATTTCCTATTACATTTACGTTTCCACTTAGTATGTCTTTTAGATAGTTCATCATTCTATAAAAGTATGAAGCTTCTGGTACGTCTTCTTTTACTATTAGTTCGTATTCTTTTTCTTTATTGTCATATTTTAGTATTAGTTTTCCTACTGTATCACCATTTTTTAGTGGTGCTGATATTTCGTTTAGTTCTATGTCATATTTGTATTTTATGTCTTTTGTGTTTTTGTCTAGTATTACACTTACATCTTCTTTTAGATAGTATTTTACTTCTCTTGTTTTACTATTGTCAATAAATATTGATCCTAAACTTTTTTCTTTTTCTATAAGCATACTTTTATAGTATTGGCTGAATGCGTATTCCATCATATTTATTGTGTCTGTGTTTCTATCTTCTTTTACTTCGGCGTTCATTACTACTGTTATTAGTCTCATGTCATTTCTTTCCATTGTTCCTGTTAGACAGTATCCTGCACGTTCAGTGAATCCTGTTTTTAGTCCGTCTAATCCTTTGTAAAATCTTATTAGTGAATTTGTGTTTACTAACCATATGCTTTTTCCATTTTGATGTGTTATGGTTGTTTCATAAGTACCTGTTATGTCTAATATGCTTTCGTGTTTTACTAGTTCTGATGCAATTATTGCCATGTCATGTGCGGTTGAATAATGATCGTCTGCATCAAGTCCATGTGCATTTACAAAGTGTGTGTTTTTAGCTCCTAGTTCGCTGGCTCGTTTGTTCATCATGTTTACAAAGTTTTCTTCTGTTCCTCCAATTTTTTCGGCCATCGCTACTGCTGAGTCGTTTGCACTTCCTATTCCAATTGATGTTAGTAATTCTTTTACACTCGCTGTTTTTCCTGCCTCAAGATATATTTGGCTACCTCCCATGTTAGCAGCATGTTCACTAATCGTTACTTGATCTTCTAATGTTATGTTGCCTTTTTCTATTTCTTCCATTATTAATAGCATCGTCATTATTTTTGTCATTGATGCTGGCGCTAGTTGCTCGTTACTATTTTTTTCAAATAATATTTTTTTACTACTTGCATCTATTACTATTCCACTTTTACTTTTTAATGTGATTGGTCCTTCTTCTTTAGTTCCGTCGTCAGTCTCTTTTGTTTCTTCTTGTACTTTTTCTTCTAAGATATCTTGCTCTTCTGCATATATTGATGGAATTATAAACATTACTAGTAGCAAAGTTAAAACTATTTTTTTCATATACACCTCTATAAAGATATTATTCTTTTTATGTGATAAAAGTACTATAAAGTTTTTCGAATTTAAAGAAATTTTAAGAATTTTATATTTAATTTTATGGTATAATGATTATAGAGGAAGTGATTTAATTTTATGAAGAGAAGAAAAGTTAAAGTGAATTTTGGAAATTTGCTACTTGTTATTTTTGTTTCAGGTCTTTTTGCTTATGGTGGCTTTTATGTTTATAAGAATTTTTTAAGTGATGATTCTAGTAATAGTAATTCTTCTATTAAGGATAATAATAATGTTAGTAAGGTTAATAAAAAATTGAAGGATCTTGGTTATTCTAATGATGATATTAAGAAAATAGAGAATAATCTTTCTAGTGATGTTATCGAAAGTTTAGATGTAAAGTATGATGATTTGGCCGATTTGTCTAGTGTTAAGTTTTTCCATATTGAAAATTTAGATAGGTATCAAAATTTGTGTGATAATAGTTCTTTTAGTCCTGAAGAAGTGGTTATGAGAGTTAATACTAATATCGATAGAGAGTTTTATACTGATGTGAAGATTGTTGATGATCCTGATGATCCTTTTGTTCTTGTTAATAAGTTTTATGAAGTACCTCAGGATTATGAACCTAGCGATCTAGTAAGTGTTGGAAATGGTCAAAAAATGAGAAGTGAAGCTGCTGAGTATGTTAATAAACTGCTTAAAGATATTAATGCTGATGGTCTTTATTTGCAAGCACAAAGCGGTTTTAGAAGTATCGATTTGCAAACTAGACTTTATAATAATTATGTTGCTAGAGATGGTGTGGAGGAAGCTGATACTTATTCCGCTAGACCTGGTAGTAGTGAACATCATACTGGTTTAGCAATAGATTTGAGTCATGATGGTTCTTTGGAGGAATCTTTCGAGAATACTAAACAGTTTGAATGGCTTCAAAAAAATGCTCATAGATATGGATTGATTTTAAGATATCCTAAGGATAAAGTTTATATGACTGGCTATATGTATGAGCCTTGGCATTATAGATATGTTGGTATTGAAGTTGCCACTCTTATTAAAAATGAAGGTATTACTTTTGAAGAGTATTGTGTAAAGTATAAAGGGCTTTTTTAGTCCTTTTTTCTTTTTATTTTTTTATAAAGTTCTTTATTAATATTTTTATAAATGATTTTGTAATTATATTTCGTTTTTATAAATAGTATGTAAAATATTATCCCAAGTATTATTAGTCCGACTCCTATTATTCCTATTATGATTAGTTTTAATTCAAAATCAGAGAATTTTTTTGTGTCAAATATGCTTTCTTTGTTTTCTACTCCTTTGTTTTTTTCTAGTTTTTTGTTTATTTTTATTGTGTATGTTTTGGTGTTTTTTTTGTCTTCACTTGTTACTGTTATTTCTATTATGTTTTCTTCTTTTATTAAGTCTATGTCTCCTTTAAGTTTTACTTTTGAATTTGGATTTGTAGCTTCGTACGTGATTTCTAGTCTTTTAGACATATTAGTGTCTATCTCGTATTCGTACGTGTTACTGTCAAAATTTATGTCTATTCCACTTATGTTTAGTGTTCTTAGAGCTGCTTCTTTTTTGTCTATTTGATGTTCTCCTCTTGTTATGTTTATTGTGTATTTTTCTTCTTGTTTATCATTTATGTATGATATTATTTCTATTATGTTTAAGCCTTTTTTTAAACTTATACTTCCTCCTCCTGTTACTGTTTCTTCTTCTGTTTTGGCTATGTTTATAGTTATTATTTCAGTTTTTTCGTTAACAAATACATTGTATATTTTTGTGTCTTTGTTAAATTCAGGTATTATTGTTTGGTTATTTATCGTTATGTTTGTTATCGCTTTATTTTTCGTTTCAAATGAAAAAAAGGTTATTATCATTATTAATATTATATATATTTTTTTCATAATTCTCCTTTTATATAATATTATTATAATAACCAATTTTTAAAATTTTATTTAATTACTTTTAGGATTATATTTTTTTCTTCTTTTGGGGTATTTTCTATTGTTATTATTTCTTGTGCTCGTTTTTCTATGTCACTTATTTCTTTGTTATAGAATATGTTTAGTATCGGTGTTCCAACTGTTACATAACTATTTAATGGTTTTATTATGGCTACTCCAACATTTAAATCTATTTTGTCCGTTTTTTCTTTTCTTCCTGCGCCTAATTCAAATAGTAATTTTGAAACTTTTAATGGATTGATTTCTGTTATGTATCCTTCTTTTTGTGCGACTATTTTGATTTTGTTTTTGGCAAGTGTGACTTCTTTTATGTTTCCTCCTTGATAGTCTATCCATTCATAAAATTTCTCTTTTGCTGCTCCGTTTTCTAGTACTTTTTGGACCTCTTCTTTTGCTTCTGTTTCACTTATGTTTTTTCCTAATGATACCATGTTGCTTGCTAATGAAATTGCTAATTCATTTAGTCTTTCGTCTTTTCTTCCTAAAAAGAAATTTTCTGCTTCTTTTATTTCTATACTATTTCCTACTGTGTTTCCTAATGGCGTGTTCATATCTGTTAGTATGCATATAACTTTTCTATTAAAATATTTTCCAATTTTAATCATGCTTTCAGCAAGTTTTATCGCGTTTTCTTCACTTTCCATAAATGCACCTTGACCTACTTTTAAGTCTATTACTATATTTGTTGCTCCACTTGCTATTTTTTTACTCATTATGCTACTTGCTATTAATGGTATTGATTCGACTGCTCCTATTTCATCTCTTAGTGCATATATTTTTTTATCCGCAGGTGCTAGTGTTCCTGTTTGACTTATTATACTTATTCCAATTTCATTTACTTGTTTCATAAATTCTTCGTTTGTTAAGTTTACTCTATAGTTAGGTATGCTTTCTAATTTGTCTATTGTTCCTCCAGTGAATCCTAGTGATCTTCCACTCATTTTTGCTACTCCTAAGCCTAATGCTGCGACTATTGGAGCAACTATTAATGTTAGTTTGTCGCCTACTCCTCCTGTTGAGTGTTTGTCTACTATAGGTTTGTTTATTTTACTTAAGTCTAATATGTCACCACTATTTACCATTGATTTTGTTAGATAAAATGTTTCTTCATATGTTAGACCTTTTTCTTTTATTAAAAGTAAAAATTCACCCATTTCTTTGTCACTTATTTTTTCTTTTGTATAATTTGTTACCATGTATTCTATTTCTTCTTCTTTTAATGAAGAATTGTTTTTTAGTTTCGTTATTATGTTTTCTACTTTCATACTCTCACCTTCTAAAGCGTAA
>JAAVYQ010000055.1 GCA_022791215.1 Bacilli bacterium
AATTTTGACACTGAAAAAGAAATAGTTAAAGAAAGAAAAAAATATATTCCACCAATGTCTCATCCATTTAAAGCTGCATCTTTTAAAAGGCAAATGGAAAAAGCACATACAAAACATGTATATGCTTAAGAATAGCAAACATTTTTTCAATGCAAATGTTTTAATCTTTTTTGGGAATTTTTCCAAAAATATTGACAACATATTCCGTCGTATTTTATTTGTTACTTTATTTTGCTGAACTGTAAAAGTAAATTCCACCCCAAATTTATATAAACTGGAATTTAGTTTTGCAATTGAGCAGTTTTATTTAATAACTTAACTGCTACCTCCTGACTACATTAATAATAACGCATGCATCTCTATTTGCCAAACATTTTTTTGTGTTTCGTTTTGTTTTTTTTATGAGAACTTTCTTATTGTATTAAAAAGTCTTATTATTTTAAGACCCTTTTAAGTTACTTTCTTTCGTTTAATTTTTGATAGTATTCTATTATTCCTTCGTTATAATAAGATAGTATTCCCTCAGGTAAAATTATTGTTCTTTCTATTCCTAAGTGGTTGGTAAAGTCAGGATTGTGGGATACAACTATCATAGTTCCACTAAATTCTTTAAAGACGTCTGCTATTATTTTGGCTGTTTCCGGATCTAAGTGGTTGGTTGGCTCGTCTAGTACAAGAAAGTTCGCCCCACTTATTGATAATTTTGCTAATGCTACACGTGCACGTTCTCCAGGTGATAATACTTCAATATGTTTAAATACTTCATCTCCAAAAAACAAAAATCTTCCAAGTACATTTCTTAATTTTTTTTCGTTTAGATTTAACTCTTTAAAGTTTTCTATTATTGTTTTTTCCATATCTAGCCCGTCTAATTCTTGCGCATAGTATCCTATGTCAGTTTTATTGCTTAGATAGATGTCTCCAGAGTCAGGTGTTAATTCTTTTACTATTAACTTAAGAAGAGTTGATTTACCTACTCCATTTTCTCCCACTATAAGGAACTTTTCCCCTCGGTAGATATTAAAACTTAAGTCTTCTATTAGATCATGTGTACTTTCTTTGTTGTAACTAAAGCATAAGTTTTTTATTTCTAAAGGTATTGCTTCACTTTCTCTATTGACTTCTATGTTGAATTTTACATTTTTAGGTGGTGCGACTATTTTCACTTTTTCTTTTCGTAATTTTTCTAACTTCTTTTCTCTATCTTGTGCCATTCGTTTTCTTTTTCCTGATGAATTCGAATACAGCAAAACTATGTCTCTTAACTTTTTTTCTTCTTTTTCTTGTATTTCTCTTTGCCTTTCTAAATTTTCTTCTCTTATTTGTTTTAGTTTTTGAAAGTTTGTGTAGTTTCCTTTATATAATTCAAATGTTTTATTCATTTTGTCTAAATGTAAAGTTGTATTGGTTACTTCGTCTAGAAATTTTATATCGTGTGATATTATATATACACTTCCATGGTAATTTTTTAAATAGTTAGTTATGTATTTTCTACTTGTGTCATCTAAATGGTTCGTAGGTTCGTCTAATAGTATTATGTCAGGTTTTGAGTATAGTAGTCTAACGAATGCTACTTTTGATTTTTGCCCACCAGATAGTTCACAAAGTTTGTGGTTTAATATTTCATCAGTTATTCCAGTTCCTTCTATTATTTTTAAAAGTGT
Organism: Bacilli bacterium; assembly: GCA_022791215.1. Classification (GTDB taxonomy): domain Bacteria; phylum Bacillota_I; class Bacilli_A; order RF39; family UBA660; genus MGBC139354. The sequence continues at coordinate 1,665 of JAAVYQ010000055.1, forward strand.
GTTTTCAGCATTATATATATCATAGTATTCTAATTCGTTTTGTATTTTTGTAATTTCATTATAGATAGTTTTGTGTTTTTCTTCACTTGCTGTGCTTAATTCTATGTATAGTTTTTCTAATTTTTGGTTTAGTTCTTCTATCGGTCTTCCACTAAGTAAGTATTCAAATACATTTGTGTTTAAGTCTGTTCCTTCATCTCCAATTACTTGTGGAAGCCAATCTATTTTTGTTCCATTTTTTAGTATCACTTTTCCAAAGTCTGGTGTGAGTAAGCCCATTATAATTTTAAAGAATGTAGTTTTTCCTGCTCCATTTACTCCGACTACTCCAACTTTTGTGTCGTTTGGTATGACTAGATTTATATTTTCAAATATTACTTGTTTTCCATAGGTCATTGTTAAATTTTTTATTTGCATTTTACACCTCGTTTATGTTTTTTGTTATATTTTTATTTATAATAACATTGTTAAGTTTGTTAGTCAATTATGCGTTAAATTTGGTCGGTTAAAAGTACCTGTTCAAAATGAAAAGGTACTTTTTATCTTCTATTTTCTCTTTCTAAATCACGTTTTTTTATTGTTTCTCTTTTGTCATATAGTTTTTTTCCTTTGCAAATTCCAAGAAGTATTTTTGCTTTTCCTTTTTTTATGTATAATTTTAAAGGTATTAGTGTGTAGTGATTTAATTCTACTTGTTTTTCTATTTTTCTTATTTCACTTTTGTGTAGAAGTAGTTTTCTTTCTCTTCGTTCGTCATGGTTGAATCTGTTTCCTTCTTCATATTTTGCTATATACATGTTTGTTAGTATTACTTCTCCTCTTTTTGTTCTAGCATAACTATCATCTAAACTAGCAGATCCTTTTCTTATGCTTTTGATTTCTGTTCCTTTTAATTCTATTCCACATTCTATTTCATTTTCTATAAAGTAGTTGTATTTTGCTTTTCTATTTAGTATTTCCATTTGTTTCACCTTCTACTAGTATAAAGTCTACATGTCTTGTTTCTTTTGAGGCAGCTATGCATCTTACTCGAACTTTGTCTCCTAGTTTGATCGCTATTTGTTTTTTTCTATTAGTGTAATATAGGTTGTCGTCACTTATAGTATAGTAATCGTTTATTGTGTCTAGGCTTACAAATCCACTTACATAGTTTTCTGTTTCTACAAAGAATCCCGTTTTTAGTAGTCCATCTACTACTGCGTTATATTCGTCTCCTATGTGTCCTTCCATGTATTCTGCTATTTTCATATCGTTTACTGCATATTCACATTCGTCACTTCTTCGTTCTGTCATACTTATGTGATCTGCTGCTTCACTTAGTCCACTTGATATTTGTTCTAGTGTTACACCCATGTCTTTATTGAATACTACTATTTTTATTAAATAGTGTATTAGTAAGTCACAAAATCTTCTTATAGGACTTGTTTCATGTGTGTATTTTGTGCTGGCTAATCCAAAGTGTCCTATGTTGTCTGTGCTATAGATTGCTTTTTGCATGCTTCTTAACATTTTTGTGCTTATTATTTCATAATCTGGTTTGTCTTTTAATTGTTTCATTATGTTTTGTATGTCTTTGTTAGTCATGTTTTCATAGTTAAATTTTCCTGTAAGTATGTGTCCTAGTGTACTTACAAATTTTATAAATTCTTCTATTTTTTTGGGATTGGGTTTTCCATGTATTCTATATAAACCTGTATCACAGTTTTCTGTTATTATTTCTATACACGCTTCGTTGCTTGCTATCATGAAGTCTTCTATTAGATTTTCTCCAATTCCTTGTGTTCTTTTTTCTATGTTTGTTACTTTTCCTTTTTCGTCTACTATCAATTTTACTTCACTTGATTCAAATTCTATTTCTCCTCTTTCTTTTTTCTTTTTCTTTAATAGTTTTGATAGGTCTAGCATTTTTAGTAATATTTCTTCGTATTCTTTGTATTCTTTTGGTGTTTTTCCTTCGTAGACAAGGTTTACATCGTCATAGTTCATTTTCTTTCTTGATTTTATTATACTTGGAAATAGTCTTTTGTTTACTAAATTACCTTGCGTGTCATATTCCATTTCACATGTTACAGCACATCTTAATACGTTTGGGTTTAAGGAACATATTCCGTTACTTAGTTCTATTGGAAGCATCGGTTCTACCCTGTCAGCCATGTATGTTGAGTTTCCTTTGTTGTAAGCATCTGTAAATATCGCTCCTCCAAATTTCACATATCTACTTACGTCTGCGATTGATACATTTAATAAATAGTTTCCGTTTTCTAATGTTTTTAGTCCTATTGCATCGTCTATGTCTTTTGTGTCTTTTCCGTCTATTGTAAATATTATTTCATTTGTTAGGTCTTCTCTTCCATTATAGTCTTCTGGCGTTACTTCTTTTGGTAGTTTTTCTACTTCACGGCGTGTGGCTTCACTAAATCCAGTTGGTACTTCTAGTTCTGCCATTATTTTTAGTGTGTCTATGTCAGGTGAGTTTTTGTGTCCTATTTTTTCTATCGCTTTTACTTTTAAACATTTATTGTCTTCTTTTATGCATTTTAGTTTTACTATTTCTCCTTCTACTAAAGCAAGATCTATGTTTTCTTGTAGTATTAGGTCATATGGATATAGTTTTAGTGGTTTTACATATGTTATGTCATTTTCTATACATATTTCCCCAAGTGGGATATTTCTTTCTACTACTCTTTTTACTCTCGCTTCTAGACTGCCTTTGTTTTTAAATCTTTCACAAAGACATGTGTCTCCGTCTAATGCTCCTTTTAAGTTCCTTTTGTCAATAAATATGTCTCCTGTAGGTATTAGTAACCATGCATTTCCGCTTCCTACTACTTCTATTTGACCTTTTATGTATTCGTCAGTCGCAAGTTTAAAGGTGTTTTTTTTGCATTCTATAACTATTCCTTCATTTGCTAATTCTTCTAATATTTCGTATACTAATTTTATGTCGCTTGAGTTATATTTCTTTTTTATTTTGCTTACTATTTCTATTGGATTTACTTTTCTTCCACCAAAACTTTTTATTATTTTTATTATTTGATCTTTCATGTTTCACACTCCATCTACTATTATATATTTTACTCTAATTAGAAGAAAAAAACAAAGGTATTTCACTTTGTTCTATTAGAATCCCATGAAAAGTGTTATTACTAGAAATAAAATTCCTAATGCGTATGTTAGTCTAGTTATAAACTTCTCTGCTCCTCTTTCTTTCATTTGTCCCATTAACATGCTGTTTCCTCCAGTTATTATTTGACCAGCGTCACTGGCTTTGTTACTTTGTAGAAGTACTAAAGCTATTAGTAGGATACTTATTATCATTAATACTATTTCCATTTTTTCATACCTCGTTTATATTATATGATATTTCCTGCATTTTTACAAGGGAAACTATCTTTTTAATACTTTTAGTTGTTCTTTTATTTCACTGAATCCTGTGTTATCAGTGCCTACTAAGTCAAATGCATTTCTATATGCTGCTAGGTTCTCTTCTTGTTTTTCTTCTAAGAATCCAATTTTTAATGCTTCTTCTCGTTTTTCTTCGCTTGCCATTCGTATGTCAGATATTCCATCTCCTAATAGTATGATGTGTTTTCTTTCTTTTAATGCTATTTTTACTTGTTCTGGCATTGATACTTCGTTTTTGTTTAGTGAATGTGTAATGTTGTCTTCTACTCCAATCGCATATCCATTTTCAAATTTTATAAAGTTTGATACGATATATATGTTATCGTAGTTTACTTCGTTGTCTATTAAAAATTGTTTTATGAAGTTTCCTATTCCTGCTGATATTATTATTACTGGTATTTCTCTTTGTTTCATGTTTGTTAGGAACTCTTTTGCTCCTTCTCTAAATGACATTACTCTTAGATCTTTCGCTGCTTTGTTTATTATTTCTTCACTTATTTTGTATTTTACAAAGAGATTAATGTGTTTTTCCCACCATTCTTTCATTAGTCTATTTTTTGTGTCATAGTCTAAGGTTTCATCTATTTCTATAGGTCTATAGTGGTCGTAGTAAACATTTCTTTCTTCTACGTAATTTTTTGGTACCATGTCACTTTTTGATAGTATGCTCCAAGATGTGCTGCTGCTTCCTAAAGTTATTGTTTTATCAAAGTCTGCTAGTATGTATATTTCTTCGTCTTTCCAATCTTTTGTTCTTTCGTCAGTGTTTTCTTTTATATATATCATTTGTTCTCCTTTTAGTTTTTTATATTTCTTCGTCTATTTCTTTTGTGATTTCTTCTTCTATTTCTAATAGTCTATTGTATTTAGCAATTCTTTCTCCTCTTGATACACTTCCACTTTTCATGAATGGTATGTTGAGTGCGACCGCTAGGTCTGATATGAATGTGTCTGTTGTTTCTCCACTTCTATGACTTACTACTGCTGTGTATTTGTTTTGTTTTGCATATACTATTGTTTCTAATGTTTCATAGAATGTTCCAACTTGATTCGGTTTTATTATTATCGCATTGCATAGTCCATTTTTTACTCCTGTTTCTAAGATGTTCTTGTTTGTTACAAATATGTCGTCTCCTACTATACTGATTTTTTTGCCTAATGCTTCTGTTATCATTTTGAATCCTTCTATGTCTTCTTCGTCATACGGATCTTCTATAGATATTATAGGAAATCTTTTTACTATGTTTACGTAATATTCTAGCAGTGCTTCTCTTGTCATGTTCGTGTTGTCCATTCTATACATATCATTTTGTTTGTTATAAAAACTACTCGCTGCTATATCTAATGCTATAAATATGTTTTTTCCAGGTATGTATCCTGCAGTTTCTATTGATTTTACTATTAAACTCAATGCTTCTTCGTTACTGTTTAAGTCAGGTGCAAATCCTCCTTCATCTCCTAATGATGTCGATAATGCTTTGTCTTGTAATATTCCTTTTAGACTATGGAATACTTCACTTGCTGCTCTTAGGGAATCTTTGAATGTATCGAATTTAGGAACAATCATGAATTCTTGTATGTCAACATTATTATTAGCATGTTTCCCTCCATTTAATATGTTGAACATGCAAAATGGTAGTTTTACATCTCTTTTGTTTAGATATCTATATACTGGAACGCCTGCATCTTTTGCAGCTGCTTTTAAGCATGCAACACTTACTCCTAATATTGCATTTGCTCCTAATTTATTTTTGTTATGTGTTCCATCTAATTCTATTATTATATTATCTATTGTCTTTTGGTTTTGAACTTCTAGCCCTATTATTTTTTGTTTTATTATATTATTTACATTATTTACTGCGGTTAGTACTCCTTTTCCAAAATATCTTGAATCGTTATCTCTTAGTTCTAATGCTTCTTTTTTTCCTGTTGATGCTCCACTCGGTACACTAAAGGTCCCTTTGTTTCCTTTTTCTGTGTATACACTTACTTCTACAGTAGGATTTCCCCTTGAATCAAGTATTTCTCTTGCATAGACATCAGTAATTTTGCTCACTATGTTCACCTCTCATAATATATAATTATACTATTTTTATGTTTAAATAACAAGAGAGTAGATTTTTGAGTTTAGGTTTTTTACTCTAAGCTTTTAAACAAATC
>JAAVYQ010000056.1 GCA_022791215.1 Bacilli bacterium
AGAGACACATCACTAAGAGTACCACATGGATCAAGTGGAATAGTACATGACATACAGGTATTCACAAAAGAAAACAGTGACGAATTGTCAGCAGGTGTAATAAAAATAATAAGAATATACCTAGTAAAGAAAAGAAAAATGCAAGTTGGAGACAAAATGAGTGGACGTCACGGAAACAAAGGTGTAGTAAGTATAGTACTACCTGAAGAAGACATGCCATACTTGCCAGATGGACGAACAGTTGACATATGCTTAAACCCACTAGGAGTTCCATCACGTATGAACTTGGGACAAATATTAGAAGTTCACTTAGGAATGGCTGCAAAAACACTAGGCGTACACATTGCAACACCAGTATTTGACAGTGCGACAGAAAAAGACATAGAAGATATGACTGCTGAAGCAGGACTATCACCTGACTATAAAACATGGTTATACAACGGAAGAACTGGTGAAAGATTTGACAAACGTGTAAACGTAGGAGTCATGTACATGATAAAACTAAACCACATGGTAGACGACAAGATGCATGCGCGTTCGACAGGACCTTATAGTTTAGTAACACAACAACCACTTGGAGGAAAAGCTCAATTTGGAGGACAAAGATTTGGAGAAATGGAAGTATGGGCACTATATGCATACGGAGCAGCACACGTACTACAAGAAGTACTAACAATAAAATCTGACGATGTATTAGGCCGTGTAAAAGTTTACGAACAATTAGTAAAAGGAAAACCAGTAGACCAAGCAGGAGTACCAGAATCATTTAGAGTATTAATAAAAGAATTCCAAGCACTAGGACTAGACATATCAATAATGACAAAAGATGGAATAAAAGAACTAAAAGAACTAGAACGTGAAGAAGACGAAGAAGACATCCCAGTAACAATAGAAGAAGTTGATATAAATAAAGAAAACAAAGACATACCAGAACCACAAATAGAAGAAGAAAGTGACGAAGACTACTTTGATGACGACATTGAAGAAGACGACTATGATTCATTAGACGATTTAGAATTTGATGAAAGTGATTTATTAGAGAGTGAGGAGGGGGACGAATAATATGATGGAAGTTAATATGTTTGAAGGAATTCGTATTGGAATTGCTTCACCTGAAAAAATTCGTTCTTGGAGTTATGGAGAGGTAAAAAAACCTGAAACAATAAACTATAGAACTCTTCGACCAGAAAGAGATGGACTATTTTGCGAAAAAATATTTGGACCTACAAAAGACTTTGAATGTGCATGTGGAAAATATAAAAGACTAAGATACAAAAATGTAGTATGTGACAGATGTGGAGTTGAAGTAACTCGTTCAAAAGTACGTCGTGAGCGTATGGGACACATAGAACTAGCAACTCCAGTCGCGCACATATGGTATACAAAAGGAGTTCCACCAAAAATAGGACTAGTACTAGACATGTCTCCTAGAGATATAGAAGAAGTAATATACTTTGTAAGTTATGTTGTATTAGAACCAGGAATCGCACCATTAGAAAAAAAACAAACACTATCTGACAAAGAATACCGTGCATACTATGAAAAATATGGAAACCAATTCACAGTTGGAATGGGAGCCGAAGCGATCAAAACATTACTAAGAGAAGTAAACCTTGAACGTGAAGTAGAAGTGCTAAAAAAAGAAATAGAATCATCACAAGGCCAAAAGAAACTAAGACTAGTAAAAAGAGTAGACTGCTTACAAAACTTCATAGACAGTGGAAACAGACCAGAATGGATGATACTAGACGTATTACCAGTAATTCCACCAGAACTAAGACCTATGATCCAACTACCTGGAGGAAGATTTGCAACAAGTGATCTAAACGACCTATATAGAAGAATAATAAACAGAAATAACCGTCTAAAAAAACTAATTGAATTAGGAGCACCTACAATAATAGTACAAAACGAAAAACGTATGTTACAAGAAGCAGTAGACGCATTAATTGATAACGGAAGACGTGGAAGAAGTGTACAAGGAGTAGGAAATAGACCACTTAAGAGTTTATCAAGTATGTTAAAAGGAAAACAAGGAAGATTCCGTCAAAACCTACTTGGAAAACGTGTGGACTACTCAGGACGTAGTGTTATTGCAGTAGGACCTACACTAAAAATGTATGAATGTGGAATACCAAAAGAAATGGCATTAGAATTATTCAAACCACATGTAATACACGAACTAGTTGAAAGAGAACTAGCACACAACATAAAAGGTGCTAAAAAAATGATAGATGCGCAAGACGAAAGAGTATGGGACATAGTAGAAGATGTAATACAAGAACACCCAGTACTACTTAACCGTGCACCTACACTACATAGACTAGGAATACAAGCATTTGAACCAAAACTAGTAGGCGGAAAAGCATTAAGACTACACCCACTAGTATGTACAGCATTCAATGCAGACTTTGATGGAGACCAGATGGCAGTTCACGTACCATTATCAGAAGAAAGTCAAAGTGAAGCAAGATTACTAATGCTAGGAGCAAACAACATACTAAGTCCAAAAGATGGAAGTCCAATAGTAACACCAGGACAAGACATGGTACTAGGAAACTACTATCTAACACTTGAAATACCAGGACTAGAAAACGAAGGAAAAGCGTACAAAAATGCAAACGAAGCATTAATGGATTACGAAAGAAGAAACATAACATTACACACACGTGTATGTATACCAGCGAAGAGTTTCACACATAAAATTTGGGCAGACAGTGTATTAGACAAATACATGGTAACAACACCAGGAAAAATAATATTCAACGAAATATTACCTGATGCATATCCATATGTAAACGAGCCTAGTAAAGAAAACTTTGAAGGACTAACACCAGATAAATATTTCTTTGAAAAAGGAACAAACCTATACGAAGCAGTTACAAACATGGAACCAAATCGTGGATTTGTAAAAAATGACTTAGAAACATTAATCGCACAAATATTCAAAAGATTCAAAACTACTGAAACATCAATGATGCTAGACAAACTTAAAAACTTAGGATTTAAGTACAGTACAGTAAGTGGAATCACATTCAGTCTATCAGACATACCAGTAAGTGATAAAAAACAAGTAATCATAAACGAAACAAAAGACACAGTAACAAAGATCAACAAACAATACAACCGAGGACTAATAACCGACGAAGAAAGACATAGAAAAGTAGTTGACCTTTGGTTAAATGCAACAAAAGACGTACAAAAAGCGGTTATGGATGAAATGGCTAGTGTAAAAGATACAAACCCACTTGCAATGATATTCACATCAAAAGCAAGAGGAAACGCATCACAACTTGGACAATTAAGTGGAATGCGTGGAATAATGGCTAAACCAGATGGTGAAGAAGTAGAAATACCAATTGAAGCATCATTCAAAGAAGGCCTAGACGTTCAAGAATTCTTCTTATCAAGTCACGGATCACGTAAAGGAACGGCAGATACTGCCCTAAAAACAGCAGACGCTGGATACTTAACGCGTAGACTAGTTGATGTAGTACAAGACTTAATAATAAAAGAAGAAGACTGTGGAACAATACAAGGACTATCAGTAAGTGCATTCATGGATGATAAATCAGGAAGCATACTAGAAAGCTTTGAAGAAAGAATAGTTGGAAGATTCACAAACCAAAAAGTATTACATCCTGAAACAAAAGAAATAATAATAGACAAAGGTGAACTAATCACCGAGCACATAGCTAAAAAGATAATAAATGCTGGTATAAAGAAAATAGAAATAAGAAGTGTACTTACATGTAAAACACACAATGGACTATGCCAAAAATGTTATGGACGCAACCTTGCAACTGGAAACGTAGTAGAAGTTGGAGAAGCAGTTGGAATCATGGCAGCACAATCAATCGGAGAGCCAGGAACACAGCTTACAATGCGTACATTCCATACTGGAGGAGTTGCGGGTGCAGATGATATCACACAAGGATTGCCTCGTGTAGAAGAATTATTTGAAGCAAGAACACCGAAAGCGAAAGCAACAATAGCTGAAATAAACGGAAAAGTTACAAAAATAGTAGAAGACAAAGGAAAATGGAAAATCTATATAACAAATGATGTAGAAGTAAGAGAACACATAACATTATATAATGCCAAACTAAGAGTAGAAAAAGGAATCGAAGTAGAAGCAGGAGATCCATTAACTGAAGGAAGTATAAGTCCAAAAGAATTACTAGCAGTAACTGACCCAATTACTACACAAGAATACATACTAAGAGAAATACAAAAAGTATATAAAGGACAAGGTGTTGACGTTTCAGACAAGCATATAGAAACAGTCGTAAAACGTATGATTTCTAAAATCAAGATAGTTGATGCTGGAGATACTGAATTTGTAGAAGGAACAGCTGTTTCACTAAGAGACTTCACAGAGAAAAACAAACCAATAATACTAGAAGGAAAAGTACCTGCAACAGGAAAAGCAGTATTACTTGGAATAACAAAAGCAAGTTTAGAAACTGATTCATTCCTAAGTGCTGCATCATTCCAAGAAACTACAAGAATACTAACAGATGCTGCTGTCAAAGGAAAAGTCGATCCACTAAAAGGATTAAAAGAAAATGTAATCTTAGGAAAACTAATACCTGCTGGAACTGGAATAAAAGAATACTCTAATATAGAATACATATTAGAAAAAGAATTCTTAGACGACGATCCTAGCGAAGTATTAGAAGAGACATTTATGACAGAAGATAAAAATGCTGAAGTTGTAGAAGGACAAGGAACAAAAACTAATGAAGAAGAAACATTAGAAGAAACTTTTGAAGAACTTGAAACAGAAACTGTAGAAGACGAAGAAAATGAAGAAGCTTAAGAGATAATCTTAAGTTTTTTTGTCGCAAAACGTGGAATTTGCAAGAAAAAGTCGTGCCAAAAACGTGCGAAATATTTTAAAAAGTGAAGCCGAAAACGTGAAATGCATTCTACAAAAAAGATTGTTTTAAACATCAAGTTATGATAATATGTAAGTATAAAAGAAACAGTAAGAGAAAAAGACATATTTATACTTGCTGACGTAGGAAACTACAACATCACATACAACATGCATGGATACACTAATTACATGGGACCAGACGAGCACTATCAAGACATAAAAAGAGTAATATCAGCGATGAGTGGACATGCATCAAAAATAAATGTCATCATGCCATTACTTTATCAATCTAGACAACACAAAAGAAAATCAAGAGAGAGTTTAGACTGTGCAGTAGCCTTAAGAGAATTAGAAAAACTAAAAGTAAACAACATAATAACATATGACGTACATGACCCAAGTATATGTAATGCAATACCATACACATCATTCAACAATGTATATCCAACAAAACAAATACTAGAATCGCTAATGAATGAATATCCTGACATAGAAAACATGTTAGTAATAAGTCCAAACATGGGAGCGATCGAACGTGCAAGATACTATGCAGACTTACTAAGATGTGATGTAGGAGCATTCTACAAAAGAAGAGATCTAACAAAAGTAGTAAATGGAAAAAATCCAATAATCGAGCATGCATACATAGGATCATCAGTAGAAGGAAAAAACATAATAGTAGTAGACGACATGATATCCAGTGGAAGTTCAATGTTAGAAGTATGTGAAATGTTAAAAGAAAGAGGCGCTAAAAACATATACCTAGCCGCGACATTCGCATTATTTACAGAAGGAACCGAAATATTTCAAAAAGCATACGAAAAAGGATTATTTAACAAAATATATTCAACCAATGCATCATTTATACCACAAAACATAATTGAAAGTGAATGGTTTGAATTAGCAGATATTTCATTTACACTTGCACAAATTATAAATGATTTACATAACAAAAAATCTTTGCATAAATATCTATCTAAATAAAAACAAACTAAAGTTAGAAAGAAATGAACTTCTAACTTTTTATTTACAAAAACTTTAAAATAATGTAATATATTCTAAAAAGGAGGAAATATGGACAAATACTTAAATAAATACATTATATTAGGACATGAAAATCCAGATATAGATAGTATAATAAGTGGCTACCTATTAGAAAAACTAATGTTATCAAAAGGTTTTAAAGCAGAATTTATAATTCCAGATAAAAAAATAGACTTAGAAAATATAATAATATGTAACACTTTTGGTTTGAATATAACTAGTTACCAGCAAGAATTACCCGAAACAAAAGGATATAGATACTTGTTAGTAGATCATCATATAAGAAAAGTAAATGGACCTATCGTCGCAGTCATAGACCATCATCCAGATAAAATAGGATTAAAAATACCGTGGTATCAAAACGAAATATCAAGTTCAACATCATGTATAATATGTAGAGAACATGAAGAATACTTTAATAAACAAGATATTGAACTAGCAATATTAGCCGCGATGATAGACACAGCATCATTCAATTCAACTAAAACAAAAAAAGAAGACATAACATGGACAAAAGAAATGTGTCAAAAATACGACATAGACTATGAGCGATTATATAAAGCAGGATTATGTTTAACAGACTTAAATAATCTTGAAGAAGCAAAACTCAATGGACTAAAGAAATATAATTTTAATGGGCAATTAGTTGAATCATCCTACATACAAATAGAAGATATAACTAAAATTTCATCTGAAATAGCCTACATAATAGATAGTATAATGAAATATGTAAAAGAAAACGATTTAAAATTATTTGTATTTATAGTTCATGATATGAGTAGATTCAAAACTACTGTTTACGACATAACATCTAAATACTATAATGTTAGGGTCTATGAATCTTACACATCACGAGGAAACACTATAATGCCACAAACAGAAGAAGACATAAATGCTAAACTAAATTTAAGATTAAAATAATGTAAATATAAGACGAATATGACTATTAAAATATTCGTTTTTTTCATCTTATAGGAAAGTTCTCGTTAAAGTAATAAAATAAAACACAAAAAAATGTTTGACAAGCGAAAATATATGCGGTATTATTAATGTTGTCAGGAGGTAGCAGTTATGTTAATAAATAAAGCATATAAATTTAGATTATATCCAAATAATTTACAAATAACTATTATTAATAAAACAATTGGATGTACAAGATTGGTATATAATCATATGTTAGCTTTAAAGAAAGAAAATAATTATCTTTCTAGATTTGATATGAATAAATTGTTACCTTTATTAAAAGAAGAATATCCATTTTTAAATGAAGTAGATAGTTGTAGTTTAAGTTGTAGTATATTTGATTTAGAGAATGGATTTAATAGATATTATAAAAAATTAGGTTGAATGACAAAATTTAAAAAGAAAGGAATAAACGTAAGTTATAGACCAAACAATATAACAAATACATATAAAGGAAAAGTATACAAC
>JAAVYQ010000057.1 GCA_022791215.1 Bacilli bacterium
ATTTATATAGGTAATGAAGATATGGATATAAGTTATGGATTTGATAAAAAAAGTATGTGTAATTAATCATTTTATGTCATTATAATTTTATTTAATTTATATTTGAATTGATTAATTCTATAAATTATACTCCTATCAATCTCTTCAATATCTAATAATAATATAGTCTTAATTAATCCGCGAAATCATATTCTATCTTAAAATTAGATTTCATTTTTCTAAGTAAACAAACATATAAACTAATTTCAACAAAAATTAAACTTTGTTTCATATAATAAGTTCAAAAGCGAGTATTGTAGCACAATAACACTAAAAACACTAGAGGACAAATAACATTTTTGATATAATAGAAACAGGTGGTAGAAGTGAATTACATATTATATGGAGAAAATGAAACTGAAATAGAAAAATACATAGAAAAAATAATAAAAGAAGAAAACATAGAAAACAAAATAACATACAACTACAAAGAATGCAAAATAGAAGATGTATTAGAAGAATGTGCATACCAAGATCTATTTGGCTCAAAAAAAATGGTAATACTAAACGAAAGCGAATTCTTAACAGCAAAAAGCACATTAGAAAATAAAAATTTAGAAACATACATAGAAAACCCAAATCCAACGACGACACTCATATTTAAAATAATAACTGAAAAATTAGACGAAAGAAAAAAACTAGTAAAACAACTAAAAACAAAAGTCACAGTAAAAGAATTCAAATTACTAGATGAAAGCAGCATAGCGACTTACATCAAAAAATACTATGAAGACTTAAACTTCAAAATAGAATTTGCAGCGATCAAAGAAATAGAAGAAAGACTAAAAGCGAACACAAAAATAATAGATAAAGAACTAGAAAAACTATACCTATATAAAATCAACGAAAAAGAAATAACGATAGAAGACGTAAAAAAAGTAACAATAAAATACAATGAAAACGAAATATTTGAACTAATAAATGCTGTAGTAAAAAATGACAAGCAAAAAATATTCACACTATATAAGGAATTAATAGAAAACAAAGAAGAACCAGCAGTCATAATAACATTACTAGCAAACCAATTTAGACTAATGTATCAAGCCAACATACTAGCCGAAAGTGGAATGGACTCAGGAAAAATTGCTGGAAAATTAAAAGAACATCCATACAGAGTAACACTAGCATTAAGAGAAAGTCGAGACATAGAAGAGAAAAAAATATTAAACATGTTAGAATCCTTAGCAGACATCGATAGAAAAATAAAAATGGGGTTAATAGATAGAATAAAAGCACTAGAAACATTTTTTCTAGAACTATAGGTAAAAAACAAAAATTTAAAATAAACGATCAAAAATAAAAAGAAAACGTAGCGATGATTCTTAGCTAACTTAAGTAGTCCTACCTAAGCTTCGCTAGTCCTCAAGACTCCGTTTTCTTACATACTAGATTACAATAAAAAAGTCACTATGTCAACAAAAAAATGACAAAAATAATACACTAAATCACTAGTGTATTTTCTTTGTTACGGAGAAAAAAATTAATTTTAAAAAATGCAAAAAATGAGTAGACATAAAGTGTGAAAATACTTATAATAAAAAGTCAAACGGGAGGTAAAAGCATGATAAAAAATAACTTACCAGTAATACTATTAAAAGGCTTAGTGCTCTTACCTCAAGGAGACGCACGAATCGAACTAAACAACGATATAAGTAAAAAAGTAATAGAAATATCAAAGTTATATCACAATAACGAAGTACTAATCGCAACACCAATAAACGACTTAGAAGAAAGTCCAGACACAGGAGACTTACCAAAAGTTGAAGTAATAGCAAAAATAACAAGTAGAATAGACTTACCAAACGGAAACACAAGAATAGTATTAAGTGGAGAAAAAAGAGTAAAAGTATTAAGTTACGTAAACTACTCAAACGAAACTGACGTATTAGAAAGCATATTTGTAACATATAGAGACGAAGACTACAACGAAATAGAAGAAACAGCACTACTAAGAAAACTAATAGGAGAATTAGACAAATATATAGGAGCGAATCCATACATATCAAACTCAATACTAAACACGATAAAAGGAATAACAGACTTAGACAAATTAACAGACAAAATAGCCAATTTTTTACCATTAACACTTGAAAAGAAAATATCATTAATGATAGACATGAGTAGAATATCAAGAACAAAAAAACTAATAACAGAAATAAACATAGAATTAGCAGTATTAGAATTAGAAAACAAAATAGAAGTAGAATTCAGAAAAAACCTAGATCAAACGCAAAAAGAACTAATACTAAAAGAAAAAATAAAAATAATAAAACAAGAATTAGGAGAAAAAGATAGTAAAACCGAATACATAGAAAACATCAAAGAAAAACTAAAAAGTGGAAACATACCATACAACATTGTAACAAGAATAAAAAGTGAACTATCAAGATACGAAATAACACCTGAAATAAGTCCTGAAATAGGAGTCATAAGAAACTATTTAGACTACCTCATAAAAATACCATGGGGAATACACACAAAAGATGAAGAAAACCTAGTTACAATAGAAAAAGCACTAAACGCATCACACTATGGACTAACTGAAATCAAAAAAAGAATAATAGAATACATAGCAGTCAAAGAAAGCAACAAAAACGAAAATTCACCAATAATATGCCTAATCGGCCCACCTGGAGTAGGGAAAACATCACTAGCAAGTTCAATCGCACACGCACTAAAAAAGAACTTTGCGAAAATAAGTTTAGGAGGAATAAACGATCCAGCAGAATTACTAGGACATAGAAAAACATACATAGGAAGTTGTCCTGGAAAAATAATAAACGCACTAATAAAAACAAAATCGATGAACTCGCTTATATTACTAGACGAAATAGACAAAATATCCGACAGTTACAAAGGAGACACATCAAGTTCACTACTAGACATACTAGACTCTAGTCAAAACAAAATGTTTGTAGACAACTTTATAGAAGAAGAAATAAACCTAAGCAAAATAACATGGGTAATAACAGCAAACGACAAAAACACAATACCGAATGTGCTACTAGATAGGCTAGAAATAATAGAAATATCATCATACATAAAACCCGAAAAAATAGAAATAGCCAAAAACTATCTAGTACCAAGTGCACTCAAAAAAGTAGGGTTAAAAAAACAAATAGAATTCAGTGACGAAATAATAGGAAACATAATAGACAACTACACAAAAGAAAGTGGAGTAAGAGAACTAGATAGACTAATAAACAAAATAATAAGAAAAATAATAACAGAAAGCAAACTAAAAAATCAAAAAATAAACTACAAAAAATTAGAAACAAAAGACTTAAAAAACTACTTAAAAAACGAAAAATACACAACAAGAGAAAAAAACGAAAACATACCAGGATACATGGTAGGCCTAGCATACACACCATATGGAGGAGAAGCATTAGAACTAGAAGTAACAAGTTACAAAGGAGAAAACAAATTCATAACAACAGGTTCTCTAGGTAAAATACTAGAAGAAAGTATAAAAATATCACTAAGTTACATAAAATCGCAAGAAGAATACTTCAATATAAAAGAAGACGATATCAACAAAACATTCCACTTAAACTTTAGAGAAACAGCCACACCAAAAGAAGGACCATCAGCAGGAACATTAATAACGACATGCATACTAAGTCACATAAAAAAACAAAAAATACCTAAAAGCATTTCTATGACTGGAGAAATAACATTACTAGGCGAAATATTACCAGTCGGAGGAATAAGAGAAA
>JAAVYQ010000058.1 GCA_022791215.1 Bacilli bacterium
AAAGCAAAAGAAAATAGTTTATGTAAAAAGAAGTAAATAAAATTAAACTAAAACTGAGACAATAACTATTTTTGTGATCAGTTTTTTATTAAATAAGAAAATTATGAAAGAAAGACTAAAATATGTTAAAAATAACTTACAAGGATATAGAAAGCATAAATAAATATTATAAAGAACTATTAATTAATTTAAAAAATGTTCTCCTTCAGCAGGAACAAAACATTTTAAAAATAATAAGCATAATTATGAAAAACATTAGAGAAGGAAAATTCAGTGTAAATGAAACATTTACAATAAATACAAAATATGACTATATAATGTTACCATTAGAAAATAAGTAATGGAACTCATGTGACTTTAGGAATTGCTTGCTGTAGACATGTAAACACATTTTTATATGATATTCTAAAAGAACTTAGTGAAGAAGCATCGTTTATATATGTATATGTTGATAAAAATGGTGAATGGCATAAAGTAGAACCTTCTAGAGCCAATCAAGTAGCAATTAAACTAAAATTAAGTGAAAAAGAATATATATGTGATGCTACGATTAATTTTGTTGGAGAGATAAAAAACACAGATATTAGAAAATTTTAAAACACAAAACATAGAAGAAATATCAAAAATACTAAAAAAATACTATATCTATAGAGAAAAAAGCATAACAAGTATTTATGATTATTAAATTATAAAAAGAATATGGTATAATGATAACTAAGGTGATTCATAGATGAACAAATACATAAACATATTTATAGACAAAGAATATCCTAATTTTCTAGATAAATATATGACTACAAATACTCTAACTAGACTAAAACACATAACACAATTTTGTGGATGTGATTACACCAAATTATATTCCCCATTATTTAAATATACAAGATTTGATCACAGTTTAGTAGTCGCTCATATGACCTGGCACTTTACACATGACAAAAAAGAAACAATAGTAGCACTGCTACATGATATTGGAACACCATGCTTCGCGCATTGCATTGATTATGTTTTTGGAGACTATATTAATCAAGAATCATTAGAAAAAAGTTTAATAGAAATAATAAACAAAGATAAACAAATACAAAAATATTTAAAAGAAGATAACATATCAATAGAGGACTTAAACAACTATACAAACTTTCACGTTTTAGAAAGCAAATCTCCAAAACTTTGCACCGATAGACTTGATGGAGTAATACACACTTGCTATATATGGCTACATACACACTCTATAAAAGAGATAAAAGAAGTATATAACAATATAACAGTTTTAAAAAATGAAGAAAGTAATTTTGAAATTGGATTTAATGATATAAAAATAGCCGAAAAATTTGTTACAATGGTTTATAATTATGCAAAAGAATTCCAAGGGAATACTGACAAATATGTAATGAAGTACATATCAGAACTTGTAAAAATATCAGTTAAAAGAAAACTTATAACATTAGAAGATTTATATATGAAAAAAGAAGAAGAACTTTGTAGCATTTTTAACGAAAACTTTTCTTCATGGAAAAAATTTAAAGAAGCGAGAAACTTGATAAGAAGTAATAAAGAACCAAAAGACAAATTTTATATTTCATTTGAAACAAAAAGAAGAAATACAATACCTCTAGTTAAAACAATAAATGGCAATAAAAGAATAAATGAAGTATCAGAAGATGCTAAAAATAAATATGATGAAATAAACCAATATAAAGATAGCACTTATGCATACATTGAAGAAATTAGTAGGATTTAATAACACATTGGAAGAATACAAAAATCAAAAATCAAAGAAATTAAGAAAACTAAAAGAAGCACTAGAAGAAGTAGAAATAGCAAAAAGAGAAAAATAACTCTACATTTTATAGAGAACTTAATATGTAAATTCATGATATACTTAAAACAAGGTGAAAAAAATGAATTTAGGTAAAAGAATTAAAGAATTAAGAAAAAAGAAAAATTTAACACAAGAAGGATTAGCAAAAATTTTATACGTCGCGGACAAAACGATATCAAGTTGGGAATCATCAAGAACTGAACCACCTCTAGACATGATAAAAAAACTAAGTGAAATACTAGAATGCAACATAAGTTATTTAATATATGGGGACACTCCAAAACAAGATATAGAACTAGAAATAAAAGTAAAACTATCAAAAAAAGAATACGATAATCTAAAAACAAAAATGCAAAATAATGCAAAATTTTTAAAAGAAATAAATCACTTAGACATATACTATGAACCTAAAAACAAAAAATTTACTAAAAATCTAAAATGTATTAATGAATGGCTTAGAATAGGTAAAAGAGGTAATGAAATAATACTAAATTATAAAAATTGGCATAACAATATTTACTGTGATGAGTATGAAGTGAAAATCGACAACAAAGAAATAATGGAAAAAATACTTGAAAAATTAGAAATATACGAAATTATAAAAGTAAATAAAAAGAGAATGATATACATATACAAAGATAAATACGAAATAGGACTTGATGAAGTAGAAAATCTAGGATACTTTATAGAAATAGAAAACAAAAAATACGACTTACCAATATTAGAAGAATATGATAAATTGATTAAAGAAGCATCAAACTTAAAAATAAATTTAAAACATATTACAAGAAAAGGATACCCTCATATTTTACTCGAAGAAAAACTAAAATTGAAAAATTGATGAATACACACATTTTACTTTACATTTACAAATACAAAATGTATAATCAAAAGTAGGAGGGTAAAATGAAAGTTGAATTAATAGGTCCATTGGACTACAAAAAATTAGAAGAATATTTAAAAGAATTGGGGAAAACTAGTGAAGAGATTGATGAACTAATAGAATATATAAAAGAATTAACTAAAAAAAGAAAAGCAGAAATAGTATCAAGTGCAGGATTATTATCAAAATTTTCAGGATCAGTTTCAGAAGTTTTAAAAGAATTAGAAAGTAAAACATATGATCAAAACATAAAAACTATAAAGAGAATATGTAAAATGGGACATGACTCAATAACAGACCATGACTATTGTGTATTTAAACTAGAAAATGTCACATCGATAATCGAGCAAATAATTATAGAAGAAAGATTTTCTTCATTCACTATTAAATCAAGAAGAGAAGTAGACTTCAGCCAATCAGGTTTCTATGTACCAAAATTTAGAGATGAATCTGG
>JAAVYQ010000059.1 GCA_022791215.1 Bacilli bacterium
GGGAACTCCCTAATCTCACGTGGGCTATGCCCTAGTGAGATAGGTCAATAAATGACCTCACAACTCAAAGAAGCATAAGCAAAGGAGGAATTAAATGTATGATGGAAATCAAGTATTAAGATTTGAAAGCAAATTTAAATCAGCAGATTTAGGTGGACTTGGAGTAGAACTTACTAAAAGAAAAGGTACAGGTAATTACGATCAAGAAAGAACAATATTTAATTATAGTTATGTTTCTTTATCTAAACCAACTCTACAAGAACAAGTCTATTCTAAATTAAAGGATAATAAAATATATTATAATGATAGCAAGAATACCAATTTACTAAATGGTGCTATCGTTACAAGTGGAAAAGAATTTTTTCAAAGTTTGGGAATGAAGTTTAAAGCAAGTGATAGAACTCAACAGGTAGGTAAAGATAAAGGGAAACCTATTCTAGTACCCGACATAAATACTGATGAAGATATACCACAAAGGGTTAAAGATTTTTTCAATGATAGTTATACCTTTTTAGAAAATCTTGTTGGAAAAGATAATGTAGTTTATGCACAAGTTCATTATGATGAAGATACTCCACACTTACACTTTTACTTTATGCCTATCGTAAATGAGGTTAAAAGAAAAGTATTTGAAATTGAGGCAAGTGGAAATATAATCTATCGTGAAGGAATAGATAAAAACGGAAACAAGAAAATGTATCCTGTTCAAAAGAAAGACAAAAATGGAAAAAATATGTTTAAAACTGAAACAGGAAAATTTCTAAATTGCGATCAGTTTTGGAAAACATTAGGCGGTAAAACATCTTATGCAAAAATTCAAGATGATTATAACAAGTATATTACAGAAAAGGGATATAATCTCTTTCGTGGAAATATTGGAGATAATAAACACCATAAAACGAAAGCAGAAAAAGAAATCGAAGATTTAAATGAACAAATAAGTGAAATGAAAATCGAATTTGAAAAGAATAAAAAATTAAATGAAATTGAATTACAAACTTCAAAAGAAATATCTGAATTTAGTACAAATGAAATCCTAAATCCTATAAAAAGAAAAGTTATAGGATATAAAGATGAAGATATTACTAACTTAATTGATTATTCTAAACAAATGCAAAAAGAAAATTCTAGTAATAAAAATGTAATAAAGAAAAAAGATGTACTACTTGAAGAACTAACACAAAAACTTGGAAATCTTCAAAGTGAAAATAGCAAATTAAAAGATGGTAGAGCTATTAAAGAAAGGGATACTAAAATTTATGAGCAAGAACAAACTATATCTAAACAAAAAACAATAATAAAAGAGAAAAATTCTATTATTGAAAAACTAGAATCAAAAGTTAATGAATTACAGGAAACACTTTCTAACTTTAAAGAAAAAATGTTTCATTTTTGTGATAAGATTTGCAAAGCATTAGGTCATAAATTAGGTATTCATTATAAAAAAGATGATGAGATCAATTATGATGACATGGAATACTATGCAAATAGTGTTAATCGCAAATATGAGAAACCTGAAAAAGATAAATCAGATGATTTTGAAATAAGTATGTAGTATAAACAACTCTTAATATTTAATAAAAAGAATTTGTAACCATAAATAAAGAAAAATTGTATAAATGTAAAATTAAAAATAAACTAACCTTTTAAAATTAAATGTACCAAATAATATTATTTTAAATTAAGTAGTGATTGGAGGATTGATAATATGAAGAAAAAATTACAAATAATTGATTACAAATATCTTTTTATCTCTCAAACTTAATTCTATTTTGAAAGGGGTAAATAGATGCAATATAATGTTATTGATATTGTAGATGATGAGATAACTGATACTAAATTAAAAGAAATTATTAACAAAAAGTTGTATAAGATAATTGAATTTATGGAGTTTAATGTTAATACAGCGAAATAAATGTTATAATAGTATTGGTTATAAGTTTAACTTTAAACTTAATTATTGCCTTTGTATTGGAGGTAATAGTTATGAATGAAATGGAGAGTGTTGAGAGTAAGAAAGTATTAAGAGTTGGTATTTACGAAAGATTATCTGATGAAGATAAAGATAAAGTAAATAAAGAAGATGATAGTGAATCTATCAAGAATCAAAGGCATCTTCTTATGGAAGAGATTAACAAAAGAGAAGATTTTGTTTTAGTTGATGAATATTGTGATGAAGATTTATCAGGTGCAGGAACTTATAGACCTGAGTTCGAAAGACTTATTAGAGATTGTGAAAATGGAAAAATTGATGTTGTTTTATGCAAAAGCCAATCAAGATTTTCAAGAGATATGGAAATTATAGAAAAATATCTCCATAATAAGTTTATTGAATGGGGAGTTAGATTTATAAGTCTTGCTGATAATGCTGATACTGCAAACAAAGGTAATAAGAAATCAAGACAAATAAATGGACTTGTAAATGAATGGTATTTAGAGGATGTATCTAATAATATTAGAAGTGCTTTTAATGCTAAAATGAAACAAGGAGAATTTATTTCTCCTTTTGCCTCATTTGGCTATGAAGTTTCTAAAGAGGATAATAATAAATTAGTTGTAGATTCTGTGGCTGCTGAAATCGTTAAAGATATTTTTGACTTATATTTAACAGGATTAGGATTCACAGGTATAGCAAAATATCTAAATAGCAAAAAGATACCTTGTCCTTCCCTTTATAAATACCAAAAAGGGATTAAATTAAATGTTATTAGTAATAGACCTAGAGAAAAGATTAAATGGTCAACAAATGCTATTAAAACCATTTTAACAAATGAATTATATTTAGGACATCTAATTCAAGGAAAAAGAACTACTATTAGTTATAAAAACCATAAAATTAAGCAAAAAGATAAAAATGAATGGATAAAAATTGAAAATACTCACGAGGCTATTATTGATGAAGAAACATTTAATAAAGTACAAGTTGCTATGAAAGAAAGAACTAAACCTATGAAAGCAACAGGTGTAGTTCACATCTTCTCTGGTAAAGTATTTTGTCTTGAATGTAAGCATTATATGAGAAAAAAGAACTCTAGTAAGCACGAATATCTAGTATGTTCGGGTAATCGTGATGGATATGATGATTGTATCAATAAATCGGCTATAAGATATGATGCCCTTGAAAATATAGTTTTAGATGCAATAAATAAGAAAATTAAAAAATATTACGATCAAAATGAATTAAATAACCTAGATTCCAAAAAGAAAGCAAATAGATTTACTGATAAAATAAAATCATTAGAAAAGCAAAAGGAAAATGCTGAAAAAGAAATTTCTAAAACTAGAAAATATTTAAAAAGTCTATATGAAGATAAAGTTAATGGAGTTATAACAGTAGAACAATTCAAAGACTTGATAACTGATTATAATAAAAATGAAGATATGTATAGTAATCAAATTAAGTCTATAAATAACGAAATAGCCTATTATAAAGTGAAAGAAGAAACTTCTAAAAATAATGATAAAATATTTAGTAAATATCAAAATCTTAATGAATTAAATAAACTTATTGTTGATGAATTTATTGACAAAATTTATATAGGAAAGTTAAATGAAGAAACAAATACTAGGGATATTCAAATAAAATGGAATTTTGAATAATCCCTTATACATTTTAAAATTTAAAGAAAAAATAAAAAGTGTCTTCACTGCATTCATGGAGTAGCGCTTATTAGAACTATCGCTACTAAGCCTGATTTGATTTTTCTTGATGAACCTTTTTCGGCTCTTGATTATCAAACTAGGCTTAAGGTTAGCGATGATATTTATAGGATAGTGAAAGAAGAAAATATTACCGTTATTATGGTTACTCATAATATTTCTGAGGCAATTAGTGTTTCTGATAGGGTTCTCGTTCTTTCTAAACGTCCTAGTAAGATTAAAAATATTTATGATATCGTTTTGTCTAATAAGTCTACTCCAATTAATAATAGAAAGGCTCCTGAGTTTCAAGTGTATTATGATAAGTTATGGAAGGATATTGATGAGTAATGTCTAATAGACAAGAATTGTTTTTGAGGAATTATAAACGTAAACAAATCTTTATTAAATGTATTCAGATTTTTATCGCTGTTTTTCTTCTAGGTATTTGGGAATTATTCGCAAGATTAGGTGTTTTGGATACTTTTATTACTAGTTATCCTAGCAAGATTTTAGTTACTTTAGTTAATTTGTTTAAAAATGGAAATCTTGTTCATCATATTTTGGTTACTCTAAGTGAAACTTTAATTGCTTTCTTTATTACAGACTTTGTTAGTATTTTATTTTCTATTTTACTTTATCGTAGTGATACTTTGTCAAGAATCGTTGATCCTTATTTGACTATTCTTAATAGTCTTCCTAAGGTTGCTTTGGGTCCTATTCTTATTATTTGGATAGGTGCGAATATGAAGAGCATTATTTTTATGGCAATTTTGATTTCTATTATTGTTAGTATTCAGTCTATTTCAGTTGGTTTTAAAAATACTAATAAAAGCCGTGTTAAAATTCTTAAAACTTTTGGTGCGAGTGAATGGGAAATTTTAAAGTTTGCTGTTATTCCAAGTAATTTTAAGGTTATTGTTAATGCTTGTAAGATAAATGTTGGTCTTTGTCTTATTGGAGTTGTAATGGGAGAGTTTCTTACAAGTAAGGCTGGTATTGGTTATTTAATTTTATATGGTAGTCAGGTATTTAATTTAGATTTAGTTATGAGTGGTATTGTCATTTTACTTATTATGTCTATTTTACTTTATTCCGTTATTTCAAGTATAGAAAAACATTTAGATTTTGATGTCTAAATGTTTTTACTTTAATTTTTTAAGGCTTATTATCATAATCAACTATTGTTTCTACATTATATGGTAAAATACATTTAGGAACTGAATGTCCAAAATTTACATTATATAAAATAGGTGTATCTATATCTTTAAATACTTTTTTATAAATTTCTTTGTATTCATCATAAAACATTTCATCAATAGGCTTTCCAACAATGACACCCTTTACTAGATTGAGTATATTTCTTTTTTTAATTCTATTAGCATTTTTTCTAAAACTTCTGGTGTAGAGCGTTCTTCTGAAGTTTCTAAAAATAATATTTTTTCTTTCCATTCTTCATTAGTTGGAAATATCTCATATTTTTCATATACAGTTGGTTCATCTGGAAAAATAGCACCAGTAAAAGCATCGTATATACTTTCTAAGCAACCACCATATAATTTTCCTGTAACTTTTCCATTTCCATTTAATGTTTCATAGCCATGGGTTTCTTTGTGTGATATTCTTGGCTTTCCTACTTCTTTTATACTATAATTTTCTCGGTCGCTATACCATACAGGGCTAAAAATTATTTCAAAACTATTTTCTTCTAAAAAATACTTTTTAAAATATTCTTTGGTATAAGGGAGCATATCGTTATCTAATTCTGCAATATCTACTAAAAAACAGGGACCATAAAAAAGTTGTCAATCCTATTTTATTTAGCATTAAATGATTGTTAGTTGTATCAGAAAATCCTGTAAATATTTTTGGATTGTTTATTACTGCTTTCTTGAATTCTTCGTCTTCCATTAAATATGGTATTAATTTATAAGTATCGACTCCACCAATTGCTGTCATAATAGCTTTAATATTATCATCCATAAATGCTTTTTTTAAATCAGCAGCTCTTTCTTCTGGATGTTCTTCTAAATAATTTAAATCTTTTAAAGCATTTGGCATTAATACAGGTTCTAATCCCATTTCTTCTAGCCTTTTTATTCCTATTTCTAATTCATGTCGACAATATGGCATTCCTAGTAATCCTCTTGATAAACTTACTATTGCAATTTTATCTCCCTTTTTTAATGCTCTTGGTTTTTTCATATTGAATCTCCTCTTTTTTTATTGCAAATACATCTCCATTTTTTTAATTTTTTGATTTTGTTTTTTCTTTTATTTGCATCTTCCTATATAGGTTAAACTTTCAGTTAGATTGTTCTAGCAGCATACATAAATATTTATATTCAGGAAATTTTTGATTTAATCAATGTATTTTTTCACATCCTTTATACTACTATTAACTGTTCCGATCTTATCTATCAACACTTCTTATTCTTGCCGCTGCTTTAGACATTGGATCAGTTATATTTGTCGTCTTTGAATTTAATCTTAAAGGATTTTTACTGTTCTATATTTTGTTGCTTTATAATTATAGAAAAACATTTAGAAAGCAAAATCTAAATGTTTCTATTTTAATCTTCAGGAATGAATTCTCCTCTTGCACTTATTTGTGATACAAAGTATTTTCCTTGTGCTGCATTTTCTGCATCTGATTTTAGCCATGCATATAAATTCATTATTTTTGTTTCTCCTGGTTTTAATTCTATCTCGGCTGCGATTATTTGTCCACCAGTTGTGTCATTTTTAGTTGTAGAGTATAACATTTTTGTAGGGATATTTCCTTGTTCTCCTATAGCAATCATTATTTGATCGTCATCTACTGGATCTTTATATATTACATTATCAACTGTATAACTTAGTCCTGGTGTCGTGTCTCTATTTAAAAATATTGTTACATATAATCCTAATGTTCCATCGTTTGTTAGTGTAAATATATATGGTGAAAGTTTTGCATAGTCTTCTTGTGTCCATTCTTCATTTTCACTTTTTTCTACTGGATATATTGGTACATATTTTGTTATTCCATCTTCTATAGTCGTTCCTATTACATTTCCTATATTAGGTATTGTACTATTACATGTAGAATCTTTACAAAATGACATGGCTACATCTCCAAATGTTATTACGTTTGTATCTCCACTTACATCTACTTTGAATATTGCATAAGAAAACATAAGAAATACAGTTGTTACTAGCAATACAGTAGCTATTGTAATGCTTATTTCACGTTTAATCATTTTTTCTAATCCCATAACAATTCACCATGATTCCTATCTTTCATATATAATTTTATACCATTTTTGTACTTTTATCAAGTATTTAGAAGTAAAAATATCTTTCTATACATTTTTTCTATTTATTTTTCTTCGTTCTCTTCTATCATTAATTCATATCCTATAGGCACGTTTAGTGATATGAAGTAAGAATTTTCTTCTCTACTATTTATTTTGTTTGTTAATATTTTGTAATATACATTTTTGTTTGTCGTTTCATTTTCTAATGCGTTAATGTCTATAGAGTTCTCACTAATAGTTATTAGACTATTTTTTATCTTTTGTTCATCTTTTTTGTCTATTGTAAGATATACGTTATAATTCTTAGCTTTTATGTCATTATTTTCTACTTTTATGAATGTCTTGTTTTCTTCGTCTTCACTTCTTTGGCTTTTTATTATTTTTAAGTTTTCTTGTTTTTGGTAGTAGGTAATCGCTGCTTGTTGACTTTCTTTTATTTTAAATGTTTCCCAAATTAGATATGATAGTATTATCATCATAAGTAAAAATATTATTTCTTTTATTGTCTCTTTTATTTTTTTGTCTATCTCAACCATATCTATCCCTCTTTAATTGCTTGTTATTATAACAACCTTTTTTTTATATTTCAAGATATTTTTTGAGTTGTTAAAATTAAAAACATTCAACTTTGTATTCGTTGAATGTTTTGTTTTATTTTTTGTTTCTATTTTGTTTGTAGTCTTTGTAATAATTACTTTTTCTTTTATAGTATAAGTCTCTTTCTTCTTCTTCACTTAGTTTTTCTACTAGTCTATTTAGTTCTTCATCGTATGTCTCTTTTCTTCTTTTATTTTTTATCTCATTTTTTGTATATCTATTGTTATATTCTTCTTCATAATATGATTTTTTTAAGTCACTGTCTCTAATATCTTCTTCATATTTTATTTCTCTTTTTGGTTTGTTATAGTTTAGTTCTTCTTCATATAAATATTTTTGTTTTCTTTCTAAGTTGCGTTCTTTTGATAAAGGCTTTTTATCGTTTTTTTCTTTGTTAGGGCCTTTCATTTTATTTTTTATTGAAATTAGTTTTACAAGTTTTACTATGTCATATACAATTATTCCTAATGCTGGTATTAGTATGGCTATAAACCATCCTCCTTTACTCGCTAGAAAAAATTGTATTCTTCCTAAAAATGGTATAACAAATCTTACAGTTCCAATTACTCTTTCTCCCATTACAATTTCGTTGTCGACTACTTGGTTTGCATCTCCTTTTGTTCTAAAGCTGACTCCTGTGTTTGTGTTAAATTTGTCTACTACTCTATGTGTTACAGGTATGTCTCCAATTGTAGAGATTGTACTATAGTATGAAACTATGTCTCCTATTTCTATGTCTTTTGGATCTTTTCTAACAACGAATACTACATCGTATACTTCTATGTCTGGTGTCATACTTGGACTTATGATCGTATATAGTCCCATTGGTGATAATTCTCCTTTTGCATCTGCGATTTTGTTTAATACAACTATTGTTAGTAGTAGTCCTCCTGTTACAACTAGGATTGACATGACACACCATGATATAATTTTCATGATAAAATTATATATTTTGTACCCTTTTGTATTCTTCATCGTATTCACCTACTATAATTTATTATAATAGAATTTTTTATTTTATACAAGGTATTTTATGAATGTTATTCTTCTTTTACACTATTTGTGCATTCTTTTGCGTATAAGCATCCACAGTAATCTTGTCTATATAATTTATATTCTTTTGATATTTCTATAGAACGTTTATAGCCTTCTTTTTTCTTAAAGTCTGAGTATAGGTATTTTATGTTTGTTTCTTCACTTATTTCTTGTCCAATTTTGTTTAGTATTTGACTGTTTTTGTATGGACTTACTGTTAGTGTTGTTCCAAAGTATTCGCAGTTTAGTTCTTTTGCTTTTTGTGCGGTTTTTAAGATTCTTAATTTGTAGCATTCATGACATCTATGTCCACCTTCTGGTAAGTGTTCTAATCCTTGTGCTATTTTTTTGAATTCTTCGTTTTCATAGTCACAGTCTTCAAATTTGATATTTTTGTCTATTTCTTTTAAGTATCTTTTTTGTTCTTCTTTTCTTTTGATATATTCTTCGTATGGTTCTATGTTTGGATTGTAGTAGTATATTGTTATTTCAAAGTATTTTTGTAATCTTTCTATTACACTTGTTGAGCATGGGGCACAGCATGTGTGTAGTAAGAGTGTATGTTTGGTTTCACTAGCCTCGGCTTCTTTGATTATTTTTTCTAGTTCTATGTCATAGTTAATTTTCATTTTGACCTCTCTTTTTTTAATCGAGTAGAGAAAACTTTACACTAAAATAGTGAATACTTTTCCCTCTCACACCACCGTACGTACCGTTCGGTATA
>JAAVYQ010000006.1 GCA_022791215.1 Bacilli bacterium
GATATGATAACATGTTAGAAAGAGAAGAGTTAATAAACATTTATGAAATATATAAGAGTTTATTAACACCCAAACAGCGAGAATATTTTGAATACTATTATTACGAAGATTACTCATTAAGTGAAATATCACAAAACTTAAATGTCAGTAAAGCGATAATTGGAAAAACTATTAGCACTGTAACTGAAAAAATAAAAAAATATGAAGCAGAATTAAAAATAAACGATCTCAATGAAAAATTAAAACTTATATCAAAAAATACGAACGATGAGAATACTAAAAAAGAATTAGAGACAATTATAAAATAACAAACACTGTGAGAAATTAAATAAAGTGTGTAAGAGATAAATGTAAAATCTAGAAATAGAAATCATTTATAACAACACATTTTTTAATTTAATTAATAATGAAATATTACTGAAAATAAAAAGTCGTAATAACCTAAATTATTACGACTATATAAATACACTCTAGAATTTTATATTATCTTCTTAAAGACAAAATAGCTTTATTCTCTGCTTCTAACGTAGAAACCTTAGAATTCAATTCATCTAAAGAAATTGTACCATTCTTATATTCCTTCTCAATAGCATTAACATCAACAAACTTACCTGGAATTCTAACTAAATTAAAAAATTTAGAATACCTACTTAAATCCTCAGGAGTAGTAGTACTAAGAAATCTTCTAGCGATAATTAAATAAATATTATAAATATCTTGGCTAATCAAAGCTGCCTTATTCAAAACAAAATTATCACCATTATCATTAATACCTAGCCAAGATAAAATAAAATAAACCATATCATCTTTACTTACACTATTAAGTTGATATTTAGAAGTAAAACCATTTCTAATAAAATTATTTATAAAATGTAAACTCATAATATCATCTGGAATATTAACAATTTTAAAATTATCTTCATCTTTAACATTATAAATCCCTGTACTATTAATGAACCACTCATTATTACTAGAAGAAATAGAACATAAATCATAACTATCTCTAGAACAAATAAAATCTTGCTTTAACTTAACAAACTGCGATTTCACAGGGAAAATATAAAAACTCTCAAATTTAGACATACATTCACCTCACAATCAGTCTAAACATTATACAATAAAAATATAATAAAAATCAATAACCAAGAAAAAACTTATCAAATGTAAGCTTATTTTCTTAAAGACAAAACCGCCTTTTGAGAAATCTCTAATCTCTTCATAATTAAATCAGGATCATATTGATCAAAATAACCACACCTTTGAAAATCACTAATTGCCTCCTCGCTTATATAAGCATAAGGTGATTCACTAACAGAGAAGAAATCAGCATATCTACTCAAATCTTCAGGAGTAGTAGTCGCAACAAAGTTTCTAAATTGGATCATAATCATATTATACAAATCTTCATTAATTGATAATACCTCAGTGCTATAAGAAACGCCTCTTTTTTGTGGTTCTTGAAGCAAATAAACAAACTTATTAACAGGCTTATAAAATTCCACATCACCATCATGCTTAAGTTTTAAAGCTTTAACTTGATTAACATTACTAGCCCCATAATTAATGAAATTAAAAATATCACTTAATAATTCTATAGAAGAATTATCTCTTTTATTATCATTATTTAAAAGATCATTCAAACTAGCAATTGGAATAGTACTAAGACCTATTTTACTAGGAGTATAAACTCCTTCATTATACTTATACCATTTAGTACTTCTAGAAATAACTTTATTAACAAGGCTACCCTTAAAAGTCTTAATATATTCTTCTCTAAACTGTTTTAATTTTTCCACATTAGGAAAAACCTCAAAAATTTCAAAATTTTTCATTCGATATAACCTCCTTGAATAAATAAATTTATCATACTATAAAAAATGCTATTTTTCAAATAAATATGATATAATGTTTACATGAGGTGTAAAGTATGTTTGAATTTTTAGGAGACAAATTAGATAATATCATAACAAAAGTAAAAGGTTATGGAGTAATAACAGAAGAAAACATAAGTGAAATGACAAGAGAAGTACGTTTAGCATTATTAGAAGCAGACGTAAACTATAAAATTGTAGGAGAATTCGTAAACAACGTAAAAGAAAAAGCATTAGGAGAAGAAGTAAGAAAAAGTTTAAAACCGGGTGAAATGTTTGCTAGCATAATAAGAAACGAATTAATAGACTTATTAGGAAAAGAAGACAGTCCACTAACAATAAACAATGGAATGACAATAGTGTTAATGAGTGGATTACAAGGAAGTGGAAAAACAACAACAGTAGGAAAATTAGGAAACCTAGTAAGAAAAAAACATGGAAAAAAACCTATGTTCATCGCGTGTGACATATATAGACCTGCTGCTATAGATCAATTAAAAACGATAGGAAAAAGTCTAAACATAGAAGTATATGAAGAAGGAAAAGGCAATCCTGTAGAAATAGCAAAAAACGGAATAGAATATGCAAAAGAAAAAGGATATAACTATATATTAATAGACACAGCTGGGCGACTTCAAATAGACGAAGAACTAATGAAAGAACTATCAGAAATAGAAAAAGCAGTAAAACCGAACGAAGTCTTATTAGTAATAGATGCAATGATGGGACAAGATGCCATAAACGTAATAACAGGATTTAACGAAAAACTAAAACTAACAGGATGCATACTTACAAAAATGGACGGAGACACAAAAGGTGGAGTAGCACTATCACTAAGACATATAACTAACATACCAATAAAACTAATAGGAGACTCTGAAAAGTTAGATGGACTAAGCGAATTTGTACCAACAAGAATAGCAGACAGAATATTAGGAATGGGAGATATAGTATCAATCGCAGAAAAAGCAAGTGAAATAATAGACGAAGAAGATGCGAAAGAAACAGCAAAAAAAATGAAAAAAGGAAACTTTGATTTAGAAGATTTCCTAAAACAAATGAACAGCATAAAAAAACTAGGACCATTAGAAAACATAATAAAACTATTACCAGGTGCAAAAAAAGCAGGACTAACAAACATAAACATAGATCCAAAAATAATGGCAAGAGTAGAAGCAATAGTGCTATCAATGACACCAGAAGAAAGAAAAAAACCAGAAATACTAAAAGCAACTAGAAAACAAAGAATAGCAAAAGGAAGTGGAACAACAGTAGAAGAAGTAAATAGACTACTAAACCAATTTGAACAAATGAAAAAAATGATGAAACAATTTACAAATGGAAACATGAAATTCCCATTTTAAAACAAAAACACAAGAAAAAATAACAGTAAAAAAGCCTACACACAAAAGAACTCCTAAACATAAATTATAAATGAAAAGGAGTGAGGTTAGTGTATAATCAAAATAATGGAATGTACAGTGGATACGAAGTAGAATCTAGTACAAGTTCTAGTAAAGAAACATTTACAGAAAACAAATCAGTAGAAATGAGTGGAATGCCTACAATGGCAAACAGTTGCTGTTCAATGGGCGCAAGTTATGGATATGGAATGGGAAATTCAGCAATGAGTATGCCATGCCAACCAATATATGAATGCCCTCAAGAAAGAGTAATACATAGAGAATTTGTACATGAAGTACCACACATCATGCCAATAAACACTAGAGTAATAAACCATCATATATACAAACATTCATATAGTCCATGTTACACATGCTGTGAAGAAAACTGTGTATCAAACGTAACTGACTGTTGTTGCAACAATTTCTAAGTAAGTAATTTGAAGTAGTGAGATAAATGTAGACATAAAAGTGTCTGCATTTTTTGCAATTAAACTATGTAAAAAAACAAAATAATAGTATAATAAAAACAGGAAGTGATACACATGGCAATAACAAAAACAAATTTTATAAACTACACAAGATGCAAAAAATATGGTTCACTAGAAAACATACATGAAAACAAA
>JAAVYQ010000060.1 GCA_022791215.1 Bacilli bacterium
AGAGAAGCAAAAGAAAAAATATTAAAAAGACACATGTAAAACTCCAAACAATAAATCAAATTTATGATATAATATAATAAATTATATTAAAAGAGGAGAGAAAAATGAAAGAAACATTTAACAAATTTTTAAATTTATCTAAAAATACAAGATTACTAGCGATAATAGGAATAGCATCTTTATCAATATGTATATTCTTCACATACATAAAATATACAGTACTAGGCTTAGCAGTTAAAATCAAACTAATAGATTACTTTGAAGGGAAAATAATAATCTTATTAACAATATTAAATTGTATGTTTATATTTAAAGATTACATAAAAAAATATCTTCCTAAACTATTTGAAAACGATTTAGGCAAAAAAATAGAAAACATAAAAGACCAAAGATGGACACTAATACCAATAGCATTCACAATAATATTTGCAATAGTAGTAAAAAGTGAATCAAAAACTGAATATTTAGATACAACATTTGGACTTGGATTTTACTTAATGTGGCTAGGAGTCATATCATTAGTTGCATACGCATTCATATACAAAAACGAAAAAATAAAAACAATAGACGTCACACCAAAAGAACCTACTAACAACACAACTAAACCAACTATTCAAGGAGTCCAAATGAATAATAACGTTCAACAAGAAGCAGCCACTAGCGAAGTAGAAGAACAAAAAATCGAGCATAAATTTTGTATAAACTGTGGAACCAAATGTGAAATTTCTAGTACTAAATGTCCAGCATGTGGCAAAAACTTTTAAGGCAAGCAAACATCAAATAATTGACATTAAATAGATTACATAGTACTATATAATTAAAGAAAGGAAAACAATTAAAATGATGGGAATTAATGATGAAGTAACAAACAAAACTTCAATATTACTAGATGATATGATATTTAAACTCTCATATAAAATTAAATATGAAGACTGGTTCAAATGTTATATAGAGTACAGAAAACTAGAAGGTTTCACATTAAGAAGAAACAGTAATGATAAACTTAGTAACTTAACTAGAGAATTAGAACAAGCATTACGAAACGCGGCTGTAATATGTTTTACAGAAATTGAAAGAAAGAACTATCAAAGTTATTTAAAAGTATTAAAAGAAGAAGCCGAAAGAAATAAAAAAAGAATGATACTAAAAAAATAAAAGAGATACAGTAAAACCAAAATTTTACACTTAGTATCTTTTTCTTTTTTGTACAAAGGAAAATACTTTAGAAGAAATATTGAAAAATCTCCTAAGTTCGCCTTGTTGTTATTATTTATGATATGCTATAATCGTAATGGTGAAGTAAATATGGACAATAAATTAGAAAGATATTTTGACTTATTAAAACTAGAAGAAAGTGAAAAAAAACATTTTATAGGAGCGACACTAAAAAATGTTGTAGTAGTATTAGAAGAATCATGTTGGGAAATATATATAGAACTTCCTAAAATGATAGATGTAGAAATATATAAAACAATATGTGAAAAAGTCAAAAACATAAATGTAGAATCATTAAAAAAAGTTGAATATTTTTTCAAACATGAAGATATAGAAAAACTTAATGATTACTTTTTCTATGTATTTAAAAAATATCAAGAAGACAGTCCATCACTACGTAGTATAAAAGAAGACTATATAAAAATAGAAGCAAGCACAATAACGATAGAAGTTGCAAACAACAAAGAAAAAGAAAAAATAGAAGAGAAAAAAAATAAAATACAAAGTTTTCTTAACAACATGGGCTACATTAATATAGACATAAAAACAGAAATAAACGAAACCTTAAGCGAAGAAGCAAAAGAATTAATAAAACCCAAAGAAGTACCAACAAAATTTATAGAAACAAAAGAAAGTACAGTAATAATTGGAAACGAAATAAAATCAAAAAAAATAGAATTAAAAAACATAATAGCCGAGATGGGAGACGTAACACTAGAAGTATTTATATTTGGGATAGAAACAAAAACTACAGCAACTGGGCATACAATACTAACATACAAAATAAGCGATTACACCGATTCAATATTAGCCAAAATATTTGTAAAAGACAAAGAAGAAGAAAAACTTAAAACACTTACAAAAAGAATAACAGAAGGTTCATGGTACAAAATGAAAGGATTTGTAAAATTTGATGACTATGTAAAAGACTATGTATTCAACATAAGAGACATAGAAAAATTTGACAGAACCACAGAAAAAAGAATAGACGATGCTGAAATAAAAAGAGTAGAATTACACTGTCACACTAAAATGACACAAATGGACGGGCTAATTGATCCAAAAGCATTACTAAAAAAAGTAGCATCACTAGGCCATCGTGCGATAGGAATCACTGACAAAAACGGAATACAATGCTTTCCAAAAGTATACAAAGCAATGGGAGATATAAAAGTATTATTTGGAGTAGAACTATATGTAGTTGACGATGAAATACTAATAGTAAACAAAGCAAGTGATACGTTAATAAGAGGGACAGAATATGTAGTATTTGACACAGAAACGACAGGATTCAATGCTACTGCTGGAGACCAAATGATAGAAATAGGAGCAGTAAAAATAAAAGATGGAGTAATAACAGACAGATTTGACGAACTCATAAATCCTGGGGTTAAAATCAGTACAAAAATAACAGAACTAACACACATAACAGATGAAATGTTAGCTGATAAAGATACAGAAGAAAATGTCACAAGACGTTTTAAAGAATGGGTAGGAGATTGTCCAATGGTCGCACACAATGCGAGATTTGATATTTCATTCATGCAAAACGCTTACAGAAAATATGAACTAGGAGAATTTGAAAACGTAGTAATAGACACTATGGAAC
>JAAVYQ010000061.1 GCA_022791215.1 Bacilli bacterium
ACTATTAAATTTATAAAAACAAAAACAACAACAAATGAACTAATAAAAGAAAGTATAAAAAACGTAAGCAACATTTGTGATTTAAAAAATATAAAAATCAATGTAATAAGTGAAAAAGAATATCCAATATATTGCGATTCAAATTGGCAAATAGAAGCATTAACAAACATTATAAAAAACTCCATAGAACATTCCTCTTATAATTCAAAAATTGAAATAACTTTGGACAAAACTAACCTTTACAAAAGTATTACTATCAAAGACTTTGGAAGCGGAATATCCAAAAAAGATTTACCGCATATTTTTGAAAGATTCTATAAATCAGAAAACATAAATAAAGAAGGAGTAGGAATAGGCTTAGCACTCGCAAAGACAATATTAGAAAGAGAAAATGGAAGAATACAAATTGATACTAAAGAAGGAGAGTACACTAAATTCATAATAAAATACTTTTGATGAATCTTAAAAAGTGTACAATAAAACTCTTAAAAAGTGTGCAATGAAACTCTTAAAAAGTGTACAATGAAACTCTTAAAAAGTGTACAATGAATTTGCTTTTATTAAAAAAATATGTTATTATAATCATGGTGATAACATATGGAATACCAAGAAAAAAAATACCTTAATAGGTTAGTAGATAAAAAAATAGAAGAATATTTATCAATCTTTGGAGCGATATGTATAGAAGGCCCAAAATGGTGTGGTAAAACTTGGTCTTCCTCTAAATACGCAAAAACTATTACATATATGGATGACGATAACAATATAGGTGTGGCTCAAATGGACCCTAAAGCAATTTTTAGTAAAGATTATGAAAAAAGACCACAACTAATTGACGAATGGCATTTAGTTCCCAATATATGGGATGCAGTAAGACGAGAATGTGACAAATCTGCTATAAAAGGAAATTTTATTTTAACAGGTTCTACTACATTATCTATTAAAGAAAAACAAAAGAAAATAAAACATTCAGGAATAGGAAGAATAGCACACATAAATATGTATACCATGAGTTTATATGAGTCAAAAGATTCAAAAGGAGAAGCATCTATAAGCAGTATGCTAGACGGAAGCCAAGAGAGTATGAAAACCAAAGAAGTTTCTTTAGAAGAGATTGCAAAACTTATAATACGTGGTGGCTGGCCCGAGAACCTTCAAGTATCAACAAATCAGATTGGATTAATACCAAAAAATTATATTTACTCAATTATTGAAAATGATATGAATGAAAATAACGAAGTTAAAAGAGATAAAAATAAGATGAGAATGTTACTTAGGAGTTTAGCAAGAAATGAAACGTCAATTGTTAGTAACAAAACAATAATAAAAGATATAGAAGATAACGAAAAAAATGAAGAAGTACTTGCATCAAGGGCAACCCTCTTATCTTATTTAGACGTTTTAGAAAGACTACATTTAATAGAAAATCAAGAGGCATTTAGTGAAAACTACAAATCTCCAGAAAGAATAGGTAAAAGTCCTAAAAGACATTTTACTGACCCATCTCTTAGTTGTGCATGTCTAGATTTGACAATAGAAAAATTATTTAAAGATTTAAAAACATTTGGATTTTTATTTGAAGCATTAGTTGAAAGAGATTTAAGAATATATATGGATTACTTAGATGGACATTTATATCATTTTAGAGATAATGTTAGTGGACTCAAAGTTGATTCTATATTAGAATTTTCAAGTGGTGAATATGCTGCAATTGAAATTAAATTAGGATTTGACCAAGTAGAAGAGGCTAAAAAAAGTCTAATAAAATTTTCGGAAAATATGCTTGTTAAACCTAAATTTATGTGCATAATAGTAGGTAATTGCAGTTCGATTTTAAAAGATTCAGAAACAGGCATATATATAGTACCAATAACTGCGTTAAAACCATAAAAAAGTAGGTGATTAAAAATGAAAAAAGAAAAAACAAAATTTTCGACTGCATTAATAGGAGTATTATTACTCGCTATAATAGGAGTTTTTAGAGAAGAAATAATGTTAACATTAGGATACACTCCAATAGAAAATCAAAATTACAACATAAACGAAATACCTGAATACAAAGGAGAATCATTCGTAACTATAAACAACAACGAGCCAAACTTTAAAGAAAATGAATTAAGTACTAAGTCGTATGAAAAATATGGAGAATTAGATGAACTAGGACGTTGCACATATGCAATAGCAAACATAGGAAAAGATCTAATGCCAACAGAAGAAAGAGGCTCAATTGGTATGATAAAACCAACAGGATGGCACACTGTTAAATATGATGTAGTAGATGGAAAATACTTATATAATCGTTGCCATCTAATAGGATACCAACTAACCGGAGAAAATGCTAATCCCAACAACCTAATAACATGTACAAGACAAATGAACACAAAAGGAATGTTAGACTTTGAAAACGAAGTAGCCGAATACATAAAAGAAACATCTAATCATGTACTCTATAAAGTAACACCTATATATGATGGAGACAATTTAATCGCAACAGGTGTCCAAATAGAAGCATATTCAGTAGAAGACGAAGGAGAAGGCATAAAATTTAATGTCTTTGTTTATAATGTGCAAGACAAAATAGAAATAGACTACAAAACAGGAGAAAGTAAATTAAAATAAAAAAGGAAGGAAAAGAAAATGCCAGGATACTATATGCACTTAGCAGCAAGCAATCCAACAGCGAGAAAAAATAAAAGTTTTACATATGGCTTAGAAATGCCGGATTTATTAAAATCATACTTAAAAAGATATGGAATAAAAGAAACAGAAGACAAATATAATAAATTAAAAACAAGAGAGATGCCAGAATTTATTATGTTAAAAACTAGACTTCAACAAAAAGAAACCATAGAAAACAATTTAGGATTACACTATGGACTAAGCAGCAATCCCGACATCAAATACTATTGGAACTCACTGACAAAAGAACAACAAACAAACCCCTTTTACATTGGATACCTTTGGCATTTACTAACTGACTTAATCACATATAAATACATAGACATAGAAACAAAACTAAGTGAAATCAAAAATTCTAGCACATTAGAACTAGAAATAAAAGAACTACATAAAGATTGGGACAAAACAAATGCAAAAATAAAACAACAATATAAAGATGTAGAATTGCCACAAGAAATAGAAGAATTAAAAATAGTAAAATTTGAAGAAAAAAGCCCAACAAAATACATAGAATGGGAAACAATAAAAATGATAATAGACATGTTACGAAAAAATAACCCATTAGAAGAAAATGTAGAAATGGTAGTAAAAAAATTATTAAAATAAAAACAAATAAGAAAGCAACTACAAAATTGCTTTCTTATCAATTGGCAAAATAACCAAAAACTCGATATACTCACCATGATTTCTAACACTAATACTTCCACCATGTAAAGATATAATATCCTTAGTAATAGCAAGTCCCAAACCAGTACCACCAGTCTTACTATTTCTAGACTCATCAGCCCTATAAAACTTATCAAAAATTTTATCCAACTTATAATCAGGAATCAGATCACCCTTATTTCTAAACTTAACAAAAATACTATCACTATCAGTAGACAAATCTATAGTAATCTTAGAACCCTCATAACTATAACTAATAGCATTCTTAAGAAGATTAGTAAAAGCTCTAGCGAGTTTATCACCATCACCAGAAAAAACAATAGACTCAGCATTCAAAACAATATCAATATTTTTCTCTACACTAATAGGAAAACACTCATCAACCAACTGACCTAACAAAATGGACAAATCTAGTTTATTCTTAACAATAGGCATCTCCTTTAAATTATACCTAGTAATCTCAAAAAACTGATTAGTAAGCTCCTCTAATCTATAAGCCTTATCCAAAGCGATCCCCAAATACTTATCTCTAAAATCCTTAGAAACATTATCCTCATTCTTAAGCAAACTCAAATAACCAATGACTGAAGTAAGAGGAGTCTTCAAATCATGAGCCATATACATAATCAAATCATTCTTCTTAACATTTGCTT
Organism: Bacilli bacterium; assembly: GCA_022791215.1. GTDB lineage: Bacteria > Bacillota_I > Bacilli_A > RF39 > UBA660 > MGBC139354. The sequence continues at coordinate 3,999 of JAAVYQ010000061.1, forward strand.
CCTTTTCATTATTCTTACTAGTAATTAAATCTACCCTAATATTATTAAGCCTTCTCTCCAAAATATTAAGTTCATTAGGAAGACTAATCTCCTCTTCAGGATTACTAATAATCTTATCCATACTCTTAATCAGCAAAGCCAAACTATTAACAGTAGACCTAATAACAAAAAATGAAGAAACACAAAAAATAATAAGAAAAAAGACACCCATAAACAATACTTTATTAGCCTTAAAATAAATATAAAGCAAATTACTATAATCATTAACCAAATTAGCCAAAAAATCTTGAAAAACACCATCAATAAAAATAACAGCAATAAACATAGAAAGCAAAGAAAAAAAGATTATTTTTAAAACTGCTATAAAAGCGATTCTAGACTTTAACTTATTAATCTCAACATTATTCAATTTTATAACCCACTCCCCACACAGTCTTAATAAACTTATGCTCACGACCATCATCATTCAATTTTTCTCTAATACGTCTAATATGAACCATAACAGTATTATTACTATCAAAATACTTATCTTTCCAAACATTTAAAAACAACTCTTCACTAGAAACAGGAATACCACGCTTATTAGCAAGATAAAGCAAAATATCAAACTCAATAGGAGTCAAATTAACAACCTTATCATAAAGTTTACAAATATGAGTATCGCTGCATATCTCAAGACCATCAATAAAAATAATATTACTATTAGAAGAATCATTATACTTAGTATATCTTCTTAATTGTGCTTTAACTCTTGCTACCAATTCTAAAGGATTAAAAGGTTTAGTAATATAATCATCAGCACCTAAAGTTAAACCATTAATCTTATCAGTATTCATAACCTTAGCAGTAAGCATAATGACAGGATACTTAAAACCCTTATCCCTGATCATCTTCAAAATTTGAAGACCATCTACGCCCTTAACCATAATATCCAAAATTGCCAAATCCACATTCTCAGAATTAATAAAATTAACAGCACTCTCACTATCATAGAACTTATGAACAATATAATTTTCATTAAGCAAATAAACTTCAACCAAATCAGCAATTTCCTTTTCATCATCAAGAACTAAAATATCCATAATAGACCTCCACAAAAATATTATAAGACACAATAAAAAATATTTCCACACTTGTAAGAAAAAATTAAGATTTAAAACAAGATATCTCTTCATAAAAATATGTTATTTGCTATTAATACAAAATATTTATCAACAAAAAGATAAATATTTTGTAGATAGTTATCTTATTTAAATCTTGCTTAAATTCTACTTAAAGTACAAAATTACAATTTTTTCTACAATTACATACTATAGCATTTAATAACGATTTATGATAAAATAAAAACTAGAAAAAATAAAGATAAATGGAGAGATAAAAATGTGTGGAATAGTGGGTTATGTAAACAAAGAAAAGAATAAAAAGAAAACAATAGAAGAAATGGCCGAAAAGATTAGTCACAGAGGACCTGATGGAGAAGGATACTATACTGACTCATCAGTAGCATTCGCGCACAAACGTCTTGCAATAATTGACCTAAACCTAGGAGTACAACCCAAATACAACGAAGACAAAACATTAGTCATAGTATTTAATGGAGAAATATACAATTACAAACCATTAAAAATAGAATTAGGAACACTTGGACACAAATTCAAAAGTGACTCTGATACTGAAGTAATAGTACACGGATACGAAGAATGGGGAAGTGACGTAGTAAACCATCTAAGAGGAATGTTTGCCTTTGCAATATGGGACAAAAAAGAAGAAGAATTATTCATAGCGAGAGATCCATTTGGAATAAAACCATTATATTACGCACTAATGGAAGACACTTTCATGTTTGCCTCAGAAATAAAAGCATTCTTACCACACCCAAAATTCAAAAAAGAATTAAACGAAGAGATAATATCGAGTTACTTATGTTTCAATTCCAATCCAAACGAAGAGACATTCTTTAAAGGAGTATACAAACTAAATCCAGGACATTACATAAAATACAAAAATAACAAAATAACAAAAGAAAGATACTTCAAATTTGAAATAGAAGAAAAAGAAGAAGACATGAATATAATAATAGACAAAATAAAAAAATCTATGAACAATTCGATATCACACCATCTAATAAGTGATGTAGAAGTTGGATCATTTCTATCAAGTGGAATAGACTCAAGTTATTTAGTATCTGCATCTAAAGTAAAAAAAACATACACAGTAGGATATGAAGACAAAGAATATGATGAAATATCATATGCAGAAGACTTAACCAAAAAATTAAAAATAAAAAACAAAACAAAAAACATAACAAAACAAGAATACATGGACATACTACCCAAATTTTTATACCACATGGACGAACCATTAGCAGACCCATCAGCAGTAGCAATAAGTTTTGTATCGCAAATCGCATGTGAAGACGTAAAAGTAATAATGACAGGAGAAGGAGCGGATGAATTATTCGCAGGATATTTGTCATATAGAGAAGAAATAGATCATAAATGGTATAATAAAATACCATACATCATAAGACATCTAGCATCAATAATAACAACTCCACTACAAGACTTAAGAGGATTCAACTTCATATATAGAAGAGGACAAAAACTAAAAGATTACTATATAGGACTAGCGAGAGTATTCACAGACAAAGAAGCAAAAAGCATACTAAAAATAGGAAATCAAAAACACACAAAAGACATACTAGCCCCTTTCTATAAAGACTACAAAAACAGTAGCAACCTTGGTGTAAGACAAGCATTAGACTTTTATTATTGGCTAATACCTGATTTCCTACAAGCAGCAGACAGAACAACAATGATGTATGGAATAGAAGGGAGAACACCATTTCTAGACTTAGAAGTATACAAAGTTGCAAAGAGCCTACCATTTAATGCAAAACTAAACAAAGAAACAACAAAAGTTGCGCTAAGACAAGCTGCGAAATCAGTAATACCAAACGAAGCATACAAAAAAAGAAAACTAGGATTTCCAGTACCATTACGAGCATGGATGAGAGAAGAAGATGTATATAATCAAATAAAAGAAAAATTTACATCAGAAACAGCAAACAAATTCTTTAAAGAAAACAAAATACTAAAATTACTAGAAGAACACAAAAGCAAAAAGAAAGACTGTTTCAAAAAAATTTGGGCAATTTATGTATTCATAATATGGTATGAAATATATTTTACTGATAACAAATAAAAACAATTTACCTAACTATTAAATAAGTTGGGTATTTTTGATGCTTAAAGACAAATAAAAAAATCTTATCCACGAAAGACAAGATTTCCTTAAAAAAGAAAAATTATTCAACAGTAACACTCTTAGCCAAATTTTTAGGCTTATCAATATCACAACCTCTATAAAGAGAGACATAATAAGAAATAAGTTGAAGAGTAGGAACAATTAATAGACTTTGACAAAATCTATTAACAGTAGGCACTAATACCTTTCTAAAATCCTTTAAATCATCCAATTCACTTGTAGTAACAACTATACCATAAGCCCCTCTAGCCAAAGTTTCATTTAAATTAGCCAAAGTTTTATCCTTCAAGAAAGAGTTACTAATAACTGCTATTACAGGAATACCATCATCAATCAAAGAAATAGTCCCATGTTTCAGCTCTCCTGCTTGATAAGCCTCACTATGAATATAAGATACTTCCTTTAGCTTCAAACTTCCCTCCATACAAATAGCATAATCAATACCTCTACCTATAAAGAAACAACTGTCATGCTCAAACAAATCTTTAGCGACCTCTTTATAAACATGAGAATTATCAAGAATATTTTGTAATAAAACAGGAATACTATCAAAATCATCCAAACTAACATCATTAGAAATACCCTTACTAAGAGAAGTTGTATAAGCCATTAAAGCAAAAACACAAACCTGATTAATATAAGCTTTAGTAGTAGCAACAGCGACCTCAATTCCTGCATTAATCAAAATAACCTTATCACATTCTCTAGCCATAGTAGAATTAGGATTATTAATAATACCCAAAGTAGGAATATTCATATTTTTAACTTCTCTCATCGCAGCAATAGTATCAGCAGTTTCACCAGACTGAGAAACCAAAATAACTAAAGACTTAGAATTAAATATTTTTTTCTTATATCTATATTCACTAGCAGGAAAAACATTAACCTTAATATATGCTTCCTCTTCAATCAAAGACTGACCAATAAGACCAGCATACATAGCTGAGCCACAAGCTACAATGTGAATTTCATCATACCTTGACAAATCATAAAGATCAATATTCTCACCACTTCTATAACTATCAATCAAATTCTTTAAAACTATTGGTTCCTCCATAATTTCCTTTAACATATAATGATCATAATCAAGCTTATCCAAACTATGACTTTCACTATTAGAAGTAAGAAACTCTTTACTAACAACAATATCATCCTTATACACTTTAAAATCATCTTTACCCAAAACAACTAACTCAGTTTCTTCGAGTAAAAAATACTTATTAGTATAACGTAAAAAAGCAGAAATATCACTAGCCAAAAAGAATTCATCTTGATTTACACCGACTAAAAGTGGACTATCCTTTCTAATGGCATAAATACAATCATCTCCATCAATTATTATTCCTAAAGCATAACTACCCTTCAAACTTTTTCTTAAAACTTGAATAGACTTAAAAATATTATTATGCTTAAGTTCATTATCCAAAAAAGCTGCAATAACCTCGCTATCAGTTTCACTATAAAAATGATAACCACAATTAATCAAAGATGACTTAATACTATCGGCATTTTCAATAATACCATTATGAACCAAAGTAACCTTACCAACAGTATGAGGATGAGCATTTTCAAAACTAGCCCCTCCATTAGTAGCCCATCTAGTATGAGCTATTCCAAAAAAACCATTAAACTTTTCATTATTTTTATAATTATCTTCCAAATTAGAAACTCTACCAACACACTTCAAAGTTTTTAAATGTGCCCCATCACTAATTGCCATACCAGCCGAGTCATACCCTCTATATTCTAATGAATAAAGTCCATGAAAAAGAACTTCACTAACATCTTTGTTACCAATGTAACCAATTATTCCACACATAAAATTTCCTCCATAATAAAACTAAAAAGGAGACATATTTTTTGTTATAAGATTGATTTTATTTTTTAAAATATATCTAACGAACCTTTAATCCGTTGTAGCATCCGCCGAATAATTCGATAACTACAAACCTCGTCAACTTAAAAAGTCCAGGCGCTTAAGACAAGACTCCTTTCTCAAAACTCATCCTATTAATAAAATTATACTACAAATTAAAATAATAAGACACAATTTTATTCAAAATCAATAATATAGTTTCTTAGAAGTTCTTTAACCTTAAAAGTATCAGTATAATAAACACCAATAAAACTATCATAAGAATCTATAGAAACATAACTATATTCATAATCTTCTATAAAAGCCAAATGCACATCTATAACTGCAATTAAAGAATCATTACTATTGTAAAAATTTAAATGAATAAGAGAACCAACCCAATTAATATCATCACTAATTTTTTCTTTACCATTTATAATAACTTGAACAATATAATTAATTTCATTAAAATCATTTATAGTTATTTCCTTATTATGGTAATCATCAACTAAAACAATAAATGAAATATCATCAAATATCTTTGAAGTTGAAGTATCCATTAGATTTCCCATATCATCTTCAATATTATAATGATAAACATTTAAACTACAACCACCTATAATAAAAATAACTAAAAACATAACACTAAACTTTTTCATTAATTCACCTTCTAACATATAAGTAAATATAACATTTAAAAAGATATAAGTAAATTAAAAAATAATTTAAAATAACTTTACACTCATAAAGTATAAATAACAAGAAAACAAAAAAAATAATAATATACATGATATAATTTAGGAAAGAATGTGAGGTAAAATAAGAATATGAAAAAAAGAATATTTAACATAATATTATTTATAATATATATAATATGCTTAATAGACATATTTCTATTCAAAATAAACATACCACCACAAACAGGGATATATGAAGAAATAAATTTAATACCATTTTATGGAGAAAACTTTAAAATCCTCAGTTCACTACTACAAATAATAGCATTCATACCATTTGGAATATATCTAGGACTAATATCAAAAAGAAAAAGTTCTGAAAGTGTAGCGATAGGATTTATATTTATAATAATCTTAGAAACATCAAAACACATATTAGGAACAGGAGTACTAGACATAACAAACATAATAACTAACACACTAGGAGTATACTTAGGAAAAATATCCTATCTATTAACATCAAAAATAATGGAAAAAGAAAAACTAGACAAAATAATAACAATAACAGCATCAATATGTACAATATGCTTAATAACATTACTGATATTCACATCACTAATAAAAAGTAAATAAACTCGCAACTAAAAGTTGGTAAAGTTTTTTTTAAACAAAATATAAAATGATTACTGAAAGGAGAGAAATCTAATAAAATTTGGAGAAAACTTAAAATCTTTAAGAAACAAGAAAAACATAACACAAGAAAAATTAGCCGAGTTAATAGGTGTATCAAGACAATCAGTATCAAAATGGGAATGTGGACTATGACCTTACAAATGACACAAAATAAAAAAATACAAGATTTGCT
>JAAVYQ010000062.1 GCA_022791215.1 Bacilli bacterium
CAGTACAAGTAATTCCTCATATTACAAATGAAATAAAAGAAAAATATGAAGAAAATCAAAAAGAGAAAATAAGAGAAGTATATCCTAAAAAAGAAGTAGAAAAAGAAGAAATAAAAAACAATTTAGGAAAATATGACTATGGACCATGTAACAAACTATACAAAAAAGAAATAATAACAAAAAACAAAATCGAATATCCTACAAACTTAAAATACGAAGATGTACCATTTGTACTAGGATACATAGTATCAAGCGAAAAAATAACAAAAATACCTGAAGCGTTGTACAACTATCACATACACAAAAACAGTGAACAAACAACAGTAGACGAAAGAATAACAGACATATTTGAAATACTTGAATTACTTAAAAGTCAAGTGAACATACTACAACTAGAAGAACTATACATAAAAACATTAACAACATATTCACTAAAAACAAGAAAACTAAAGAGTAAAACAAAAAGAAAAGAATTTATAGATAAAGCTTACGACATACTAGATGAGACCTACAGTAATTGGCGCAACTCTAACTATATAAAAAGCAAAACATTCTTAAAAAGAATAATAATAAAAAATCGAAAAATATTAAAAATATATACGAGCCTATACTCTAAAATTTTCTAAATATTGAAATAAATAAAAAAACAAGATATAATTCTAATAAAGGAGAACCAAATGATAAAAAGAATGCTAACCAACTTCAAAAAATATTCATTTTTAATGAGTCAATTAATATCAAGAGACTTCAAAGTAAAATATAAACGTTCTGTATTAGGAATACTGTGGAGTTTGCTAAATCCATTATTAACAATGACAGTCATGACCATAGTGTTTTCACAAATGTTCAAATTTCAAGTAGAAGGAGTAAACTACATAGTATACCTGATGACAGGAATAATAATGTTCAACTACTTTAATGGAGCCTCTAGTGCAGCAATGACGTCAGTTGTGGAAAACTTCTCACTTATTAACAAAGTTTACATACCAAAATACATATTTCCAATATCAAAATGCTTATTTGTAGGAATAGACTTTTTATTAACCCTAATACCATGGCTCATAATAATATTATTAACATACTTCGGGTTAGGAGACCACATTTGCCAAATAAACATTAACTATATATTATTGCCATACATATTCCTATGTTTATTCCTATTCGCGGCTGGAATGGGATTATTACTATCGTGCATATCAGTATTCCTAAGAGACATATTCCATATATATGGAATAATAATAACACTATGGAATTATTTAACACCAGTATTTTATAGTATAGAAATACTACCTGACTTTTTACAAAAACTAATGAAATTCAATCCACTATACCAATTCATCAACTGTGCAAGATCGATAGTACTATACGGGCAAGCGCCTAACCTAACTCACTTAGTAATAATAGGTATAATGGGATTTGGGATGTTCACAATAGGTGGTTTAGTATTTAAGAGCAAACAAGACAAATTTATATACTACATATAAAGGAGGCAAAATGATAAAAATAGACAAAGTATCAATGAAATTTAATCTAGGAATAGAAAAAGACTCATCCCTAAAGCAATTTTTTGTAGACACATTTTCAGGAAAAAAGAAAAAAAAGCAAGAAGAATTTTGGGCATTAAAAGATGTGAGTTTCAATGTTGAAAAAGGTGAAGTAGTAGGACTAATTGGAAGCAATGGAGCAGGAAAATCAACACTATTAAAAGTAGTAAGTGGAGTAATGAAACCAACAAAAGGACAAGTAGAAGTAAAAGGAATAATATCACCAATGATAGAATTAGGCGCAGGATTTGATGCCAACCTAACAGCAAGAGAAAACATATACCTAAATGGCTCAATACTAGGATACTCAAAAAAATTCTTAGACGAAAAATTTAATGAAATAGTAGAATTCTCAGAACTAAGAGATTTTTTAGACGTGCCAGTAAAAAACTTCTCATCAGGAATGACAGCGAAATTAGCATTTTCTATCGCGACGATAGTAAACCCTGAAATACTAATAGTAGATGAAATACTATCAGTTGGAGATATAAAATTTCAAGAAAAAAGTAAAAACAAAATGATGGAAATGATAAAAGGTGGAACAACAGTATTATATGTATCACACTCATTAGAATCAATACAAGACTTATGTACAAAAGTAATATGGTTAAAACATGGCCAAATAGTGAAAATAGGAAATCCAAAAGAAACATGTGAAGAATATTATAAAGAGCAAATGGAATAAATTTAAAATTTGATGGAGGTAAAATGAACAAGAAAAAAAACATACTAATGTGTTTAGAACAACTAAACATTGGAGGAGTAGAAACAGCAGTAATGACATATTGCTTTGGCTATATGGAAAAAGGGCATAAAGTATATATCGCTGCAAAAAATGGAATATTTACACCTAAACTAGAAAAAAACAACATAAAAATATTAGAAATAGAATACGAATTAATTAATCATTTTCCATTAGAAAAAAAAGACAAAATGATTGAATTTTGCAAAAACAATAACATAACAGAAATACACATCCATCAATACCCATGCGCATTATACTGGCTCCCAATATGTTTAGAATTCCAAATACCATATATTGCTTACATACATTCTATAGTACCCGGAACTCCAAAATGGTTTATGGAGACGTATCCAGTTTATAACATTGCACTTCCATTATTTTTCAACAATGCATCAAAAATTATTTGCATAGCTGAAAGTACACAAAACGAAATAAACGAATTATTTCATATAAAGCAAGAAAAATTTAAAATTGTATCAAACTTATTAAACATAAGCGAATTAAGTAACAATCCTTTACCAGAAAATATTACAACTTTTGGAATAATGTCTCGATTATCCAAAGAAAAAATGAAATCAATACAAAAAGCAATTGAATTTTTCCTAGAATATAACAAAATTCAACAAGACTCTAAATTATTAATCGCAGGAGATGGACCAGAAAAAAAAGAAATAAATAACCTAATAAAAGGAAATAAAAACATTAAAATGATAGGAGTCATAACAAATCCATTAGACTTAATGACAAAAATAGATGTATTTATGGGAGTAGACAGATGTATATTAGAAGCGATAGCAAGCAAAAGAATAGCAATAGTAAGTGGCTACAACGAAACAGTTAATATAGTAAATAAAGAGAACATAGAAAAATTAAGAAAAGAAAATTTTTCAGGAAAAAATCTTGAAAAATCCAATATTACACCTGAAATATTAAATAAATACGAAAAAGAAGAAATACATAAAATAATAGAAGAAAACTTTGAAAATATTGATAAAAAGAATAATGTTACAAATAATTTATATATAGAAGAATTAGAAAAAACGAATTACATTGATACAAATTTTTTTACTACCATAAACAAATTTATTGAAGGAAATGTAGATACAAATGATGCAAGAGAAGAATTACAAAAAATCTATAATAGTAAAAGATGGAAAATAATAAATAAACTAGCGAAAATAATCAAAAAATAAAGAAGGAGAAAAAATGATTAACTATAAACTGATACCTGGAAGAAAGATAAAAGAGAGATTGGAATTAGAAAAAGAACAAAAAGCAACAATATCAATAATAACCCCATTTTATAACGGAGGAAAAACACTAGAAGAAACAGCCAACACTGTGTTTAGTCAAACATATCCATTTTTTGAATGGATAATAGTTGACGACGGGTCAAAAGACGAAGAATCTCTAAAAAAATTAGATGAAATATCCAAAAAAGATAAACGAATAAAAGTATATCATAAAAAAAATGGTGGACCATCATTAGCAAGAGACTTTGGAATAAGCAAATGTACTAAAGAAAGCAAATATGTCTTTTTCCTAGATTGTGATGACATGATAGAAAACAATATGCTAGAGTGCATGTATTGGACGTTAGAAACACATCCAAAAGCTAGTTTTACATATACAGCAATGACAAACTTTGGAGACAGCGAATTTATATGGGAAAAATACTTAACAATAGAAACAGAAAAAAAAGATAACATAATAAACATAAGTACAATGGTAAAAAAAGAGGACTTACTAGAAGTAGGTTGCTTTGGACTTGTAGAAAAGTCAGTTTATGAAGACTGGAATTTATGGTTAAAATTACTAGCCGCAGGAAAAATTCCTATAAGAATAAATGCACCATTATTTTGGTATAGAAAAAACAATTCTAGTGAAGTAACAAGAGCGAATAATAATCGCCAAAGAGCAATGGAAATAATAAATAAAACTGCGGAAACAATAAAAAAAGAACCAGAGATAATACAATTTCCAAGATACAGTGAAATAAATTACTTAGAAAATGAAAATATAACAATGACATTACCGAAATATAAAAAAGGAAAGAAAAAAAACATTTTATTCATGTTCCCATGGATGACAATAGGAGGAGCAGACTTATTTAATCTAGAACTAATAAAAAGATTAAACAAAGAAAAATATTACACTATAACATTAACATCAATACCATTTGAAAATCCTTTAAGACAAGAATTCTATGAAACTTCAAACGAAAGTTATGACATGTCAACATTTCTAGAAAGAAAAGATTACATAAAATTTGTAGACTATCTAATTGACTCAAGAAAAATAGATATAGTATTTGTAAGCAACAGTGCATATGGTTATGCGATGCTACCATATATACGAGCAAAACATAAAAATGTAGTAATAATAGATTATGTGCATTCAATGGACTATAAATTTTCAGATGACGGATTTGTTAGATACTCAAAAGATTTTGACTCATGTATAGATAAAACATTTACATGCAATAACTACACTACCAATCAATTAAAAAATAATTTTGAAAAAGAAAATACTGAAACAATATACATTGGTACCGACGCTAAAAGATTTGATCCAAGTAAATTTAACAAAAATGAACTAAAAGAAAAATATAAAATACCAAAAGACAAAACAATAATAACATTTATAGCGAGATTAAATGAAGAAAAAAGACCTGAACTATTTTTAGACATAGCCAAAGAATTATTAAAAGAAAATAAAAATTTACATTTTGTAATTGCAGGAGACGGATTATTATACAAAAAAGTAAAAAATAAAATAGCAAAAAATAAAATAACAAATAGCGTTAGTTTATTAGGGATAATAAATAGTGATAAAGTCGAAGAAATATATGCGATAAGTGATATAACAGTAAATTGTTCTTCGTTAGAAGGGTTAGCATTATCATCATATGAATCACTATCAATGAAAGTACCAGTAGTTTCATCAGATGTAGGAGGACAAAAAGAATTAATAGATGATAAAGTTGGAAGAATAGTTAAATTTAAAAATAATCCAAAAGAAGAAATAAAAGACTATGTAGCAAAAATAAAAGAAGTAATAGCAAACATAGAAGAATTAAAAGAGAATACTAGAATTAAAATTGAGAAAAGTTTTACATTAAACAAAATGGTAGAAAAATTTGAAGAAAAATTTGAAAAACTAAAACCAAAAGGAACTGAAATAGACGAAGAACTAGCATTAAACATTTATAATACATATTTAGATAAACTTTCAAAAGACTACAAATGGTTTTGCAAAGAATATAATTCCAAATACGATATAGAATATCAAGAAAATAGTAAAAGCAACACATTCAAAGCAAAATTAAAAAGCAAAATTAAAAATATATCATACAAATTTGGAATAAAAAAAGAAATGACAATTATTGTAGAATTTTTAAGAAACATAATAGTAATAATAAGAGACATAAAAGAAATAATTTTTCACATATACTGTTTAATCAAAAATTTCCTAAAGTCTATACTAGCAGGAATTAAAATAATACTAATACTAGTGAAAAAAATAATAAAGAAAATCGTAAAATAAAAGCAATAAAAACTGTAGTCCTAAAAAAGACATAAGGGATAAGACAGTTTTTTTATAATATTCAAAAAAAGCAAATCAAAACAAAAAATAGAATAAAGAACTAATTACTGTAAAACTAAAATTTAATCAAAGAAGCACTTCATTTTACCAAATAATAAATTTTAAGTTATTTGAAATATTTGCACATTAATAAAAATTAATATATAATAAAAATAGAAAAAGTAAAAAACTCTATGAAAAGAGTTAGGTTTGAGGAGAAAAAATGAAAAATCGAGAAGAAATAATGGAAAAAAACTCTATGAAATTATTTATAATGATATGTGAATATTTTTTAACACTACTAATACTGTACATAAGTTGCAAACTCTTAAAAGTAAGACACTGTTTAGTATTTATACAAGCAATAAGTGTTAGTATGCCTATAATTTTAAACTTTACAAAAACTAAGACAAGCAAAAAAAACAGTATAATAATTCTATTATTATACTTCTTTCTCATATTAGGCTTACCGTTTATATTTGGAAAAACATATGATTTAACAGTAGATGGAAATTCATACCATAAAACTGCAATAGGATTTATAAAAAATGGATGGAATACAATATATGAAGAAAGTGAAGAGTTTCAAAAAAACAATGATGACGTAGTACAATTTGATGAAGAGACAAGAATAGGATTATGGATAGACCATTATCCAAAAGGAACATGGGTAGTTGCAGCAACAATGTATGAAATGACAGGCAATATAGAAAGTGGTAAAGCAATAAATGCAATCCTCATAATTATGCTATACATAATATCATACAATATATTCCAAATAATATTTAAAAAGCCATGGAAATCAATGCTAATAGCCACATTAGTAATATTAAATCCAATAGTCATATCTCAAATATTTACATATTATGTAGATGGTTTAATGGGAATGTGTTTTACAATAGAATGTTTATTACTAATGTTAATAAAACCTAACGAAAAACAAAATAGAGAAATATGGATATCAATATTTGGTATATGCGCTTTATTTGTAAACATAAAATTCACAGGACTATTATATTCAGGCGCAATAGCCGCAGTATACTACTTTTATTGGCTTATAAAATATAGAAAAGAAAAAGATTACATAACATATATAAAAAGAATAACATTATACTTCACAATAATTTTTGGAATCTCAATTTTCTATATAGGGAGTGACTCATACATAAAAAATACAATAGATCATCACAATCCACTATATCCACTAATAGGAAAAGAAAAAGTAGACATAATAACAACAATGCAGCCAAAATCATTTGAAGATAAAAATATGCTAGAAAAATTTACAATATCACTATTTTCTAAAACAGAAAACGTAACATACAACGCAGGCGAACCAAGACTTAAAAAACCTTATAAAATATATAATGAAGAAAAAATGATACTTATGTTACCTGACGTAAGAATTGGAGGATTTGGTCCATTATCTGCGCTAATAGCAATAATAAGTATAATTATGTTGATCCCATCACTATATCTATTCATAAAAAAAGAAAAGAAAAACTTAGAATATATAACATTACCATTAATAGCAATAATAATAACTACAATATTAGTAGGAGAAAATTGGTGGGCTAGATACGTACCACAATTACATTTAATACCAATAATGAGTATAGGATTATTACTATATACATCTAAATACTACAAAAAACACTTAATAAACAAAATACTACTAATAATGAGTATAGTTGTATTTGGTCTAAACATATTATGTTACAAAACATCATTTATAGAATTAGTAAAATCATTTAAAGAAATAAATAAAGATTTAATTGAGATGAAATACATGGAAAATATAGAACTAAAACTTGGTGGAATGGAATCATTATACGGATATTTCTACAATTTAAAAGATAAAGGAATAAAATACACAATAAACAACGAGATAACAGATGAAGAAAGTAGGTACATATATTCTTGGAAGTTTAAAATAAAAAACAAATAAAAGAGGTAAAAATGAAAAAATACAAAATACTAGATAAAACATTAATAACAATAGGAATACTATATTTAGTAATACCTATAATCATACAATTATTCTTTTGGTATAAAAGAATAATATCTATACCATGCATAATACTATTACTTACCGCAACGATATTAGTATTAAAAAAAATAAAACCATTAAAAGAAGAAGAATACGCAAAAATATTTAACAAAAAGAAAATAATAATAATGATAATATTAATAATTATCTTAAATCTAATGTCAGGAGCTGGAGGAATAAGTTATCAAAATTGGGATTACCATGGTAGAAACGCAATATTTAATGATTTAATAGAAAATCCTTGGCCAGTCAAATATGACTATAGTAATATGAGTTATGAAAGTTCTGTATTTGGAGATTCTGCTATACTGAATTACTACTTTGCATTTTGGCTACCAGGGGCAATAGTAGGAAAGTTTTTAGGATTTAAAATAGCCAGTTTATTTATGCTTATTTGGCAAACAATAGGAGTTACAATATTCTTCTATCTAATGATGAGATTCATGAAAAACATTAAATATAGATATTTTCTAATATTCCTATCCTTTGGTGGATTAAATGTAATTGGACATATAATAGTTAATAACCATTATGGACTACCGATAAGCCCTATAGGAGTAACACATATTGACACAAGCATGGGATCATTTTGTATGTCAACATTTATAACACAATTATTTTGGGTATTCAATCAAAGTATACCAACTTGGATAGCCGTCATGCTATTTTTACAAGAAAAAAATTACAAAACATGTGGATACTACTTTGGATTATTAATACCATTTGGACCATTTCCAATGATAGGATTTCTATATCTAATATTTTGCTATATAATATTTGGTAAAAATTTAAAAGAAAAAATAAACCTAAAAAGGATCAAAGAACTAATAACGATTCCAAATTTCTTTGGGTGTATATCAATACTTCCTATACTATTTATGTATACATTAAACCAATCACCAAAGGGATTTAGAATATTTGATGGAATAAAATATGGAAATTTGGGTGACATACTATTTAACTACATATTATACTTAATACTTGAAGTTTTAGTATATATAATAATAATAAACAAAAAGAATTATAGACAAATCATAATGTGCTTCACATTTTTTATAATCGCACCATTATTTTATTTAGGAGGTGGAGCAGATTTAGGAAATCGAGCAACAATACCACTATTAGTTGTCATGTTACTAATAATAAATCAATATTTAGATAACATTAAAATAAAAGAAAAAAAACAACGTATTTTGCAATATACGCTGATAGGAATACTAACAATATCATTCTTAACAAACTATAATGAATTTTATCGTTCAATAACTTACACATATAAAAATTATAAAGAAGGAAATAGCAATTTTTCCAATTCATATGTAACATTTTCAAGATTTGAAAACATGGAGTTTGATTATTTTATAACAAATTTTGTATCTAAAAATGATAAAAATAACAAAATATTACAATATATCCTAAAATAAATTTACAAAAACAATAAAGAATTATCAATTGTTAAAAATGATAAAAAAGAGAGGAACAGAAAAATGAGAGAAGAAAACATATTATATGTAGTTGTACCATGTTATAACGAAGAAGAAGTATTAGAAGAAACAACAAAACAATTAAAAAACAAAATGGAAAAATTAATAAAAGATGAGAAAATATCCAAGAAAAGCAAAGTGCTATACGTAAATGATGGATCAAAAGATAGAACTTGGGAAATAATTAAAGACATAAACAAAAAAGAAAAATTATTTACAGGAATAACACTATCAAGAAATCGAGGACATCAAAACGCATTACTTGCAGGTTTAATGACAGCAAAAGAATATGCAGATGTAGTAATAAGTATGGATGCAGACTTACAAGATGACATCAACGCAATAGATGAAATGATAGAAAAATACACAAACGAGAAATGTGAAATTGTCTATGGCGTAAGAAACAGTAGAAAAAAAGACACATGGTTCAAAAAATTCACTGCACAAGGATTTTATAAATTCATGAAATTTATGGGAGTAGACATAGTTTATAACCATGCAGATTATAGACTAACGAGCAAGAAAGTATTAGAACAGTTAGAAAACTATGAAGAAGTAAACTTATTTCTAAGAGGATTATTTCCATTAATAGGATATAAATCAGACATAGTATATTACGAAAGAAAAGAAAGATTTGCAGGAGAAAGTAAATATCCACTAAAGAAAATGTTATATTTTGCTTGGGATGGAATCACATCATTTAGTATAAAACCGATAAAATTTGTAATGAGCATAGGGCTTTTAATATTCCTAATAAGCATAGCGATACTGATATATTGTATAATTGTAAAAATAATAGGAAAAACAGTAGAAGGATGGACATTTATAGTATGTTCTATTTGGTTAGTATCAGGAATTCAAATGTTTTCAATAGGTTTAATAGGAGAATACATAGGAAAAGTATATAATGAAGTAAAACATAGACCAAGATACATAATATCAGAAAATTTAAATGAAAATGAGGAATAAATATGGCCAAAATAAAAAAAATGCTAAAAAATAAAGCCTTCATAGCATTTATGTTATCTTTTATTTTAAGTTTACTGATAATAATTCCAAATATAATACTTAACAAAGGAATATATGCTATATATGCAGACTTTAATATACAACAAATACCGTTTAATAAAATGATAAATGATTCAATCAAAGAAGGAAGTCTCATGTGGACATGGTATAACGAATTAGGAAGTAACATGATTGGAAGTTTTAGTTTTTACAATATGTTTAGTCCATTTAACATTATATGTTACTTATTTCCTTCATCTTGGTTTGAATACTTAATCGGACCTATGTATATCCTTAAATATGCTATAAGTGGATTAACTTCTTATTTATTTCTAAAAAGATATGTAAAAAACAAAAACTATGCTATCTTAGGATCACTATTATATTCATTCTCAGGATATCAATTAACGAATATAATGTTTTATCATTTTCATGATGTAGTAGCAATCTTTCCTTTATTACTCTATAGTTTAGATAACTTAGTCTACGATAATAAAAAATGTAGACTTGCTATATGGTTAGCAATTTCAGCATTTACAAATTGGTTTTTCTTTATTGGAGAATGTGTATTTATGCTATTATACTTTATAATAAAAGTTATAACAAAGGAATATAAAATAACATTAAAAAAATTTATAACTATAGTTATTGAAGCGGTAATAGGAGTAGGAATCGCATGCTTAGTATTAATACCATCAGCCTTATTTACATTAGACAATCCTAGACTAAGTGCATCATGGACAGCAACCACAGCACTAAAACACCCACTTTTTAGATATTTAAATATAATAAAATCTTTTCTATTTCCATCAGAAGTAATGAAAACTAGAAGTATGATTCATCTTGAAAATTACACAAGTGTAGAACTATATCTACCAGTAGTAGGCTCTATATTAGCATTTTCGCACTTTTGGAAAAACAAAAAAAAGTGGTCAAGTATTTTAATGTTTTTACTAGGAATATTTATGATTATACCTATATTAAACAGTAGTTTTATACTATTTCAAACAACTTATTATGCAAGATGGTTCTATA
>JAAVYQ010000063.1 GCA_022791215.1 Bacilli bacterium
TCTTTTTTTATGTCAAGTTTTATTTTTACCTAAACTCAAAGAATAAATCTTTAGTTTTAGTTCAAACATCTCATTTTTTAATACTTTTTATGTAAAATAAGTTTTGGTTCTTCGTTTCTTAAGGTGTATTTCTATTTGTTTTTACTGTTTAAGTCTATTTTTCTAATTAGTGAGGTGTTTAATATTAATTCGTTATGTTTCGATTTATAATCGTTTGGCACTTCACTTATTAATTGTATTGGTGTTATAAATTTTGTTGCAAAATTGTAAGAATTGATAATTTTCCCATTTATTTCTCCAATTGTATATTCAGATTTTTTCTCTTTTCCTTCTATTAGTGTTGCTCCATCTTTGGGACAAGCACCTATTAAGGCTTGCCAAGATATTTCGCATTCTATTCCTTCTTCTAAATTACAAAAAGATATTATATTATCAACGCTACTTAAAGTTGCAAATGTTATGTCTTCTGTTTTTGGCTCGGCGTATTTATTCCAAGAGATAACTATATATTTGCCACTGTTTAATTCTTGAGTCCAAATTCTTTGAAGTATTGGTGTAAAAAATCTTTCTAATTCTTCAATATTTAAATTACTACTGGAATTAATTTCTTTAATTTTCTCTAATTCTTCGAATGTTATGTAATTCATATAATGATTTAAGATACTTTTTACTAATTCTAACATTTGTCTTGTTTTTATTTGATTTATATTCACTTTTTGTCCTTTCTTATTTATTTCCATTTCCATGAAGATACTTCTTTTATTTCTTTTCCATTTTCTCGTATGTAATCATGGTGTTTTTCTAACATAGTTTCACAGTACTCTTTTAGTTTTTTCTCATTTTTTAGTTTTGGAACATAGTTTAATACGTCTAGTATTAGATGGTATCTGTCTATTTTGTTTTGTACTCTCATGTCAAATGGTGTTGTGATTGTTCCTTCTTCTATGTATCCTCGTACATGTAAGTTTCTATTTGTTCTGTTATATGTTAATTCATGTATTACATTAGGATATCCATGGAATGCAAATATTATTGGTTTATCTTTTGTAAATATTTTGTCGTATTCTTTGTTTGTTAGTCCATGTTCATGTTTTTCTTTTGATTCTAATTTCATTAAGTCTACTACGTTTACCACTCTTATTTTTAGTGTAGGTAGTTTTTCTTTTAGTATTGTTACTGCGGCTAGTACTTCTACTGTGGGTGTGTCTCCTGCACATGCTAATATTATGTCTGGATTTTTTCCTTCATTTGTACTTGCCCATGGAAATATGTCTATTCCTTTTTCACAATGTCTTATTGCTTCTTCCATTGTTAACCATTGTGGTCTTTTGTGTTTTGATGCGACTATTACGTTTATGTAATTTTTTGTTTTTGTTATGTGGTCAAATGTTGTTATTAGAGTGTTTGTGTCAAATGGTAGGTATATTCTTACTATGTCTAATTTTTTTGTTATTATATGGTTTATAAATCCTGGGTCTTGATGTGTGTATCCATTATGGTCTTGCTGCCATACATGACTAGCTAGTACTATGTTAAGTGAACTTATAGGTTTTCTCCATGGTAATTCTTTTGTTACTTTTAGCCATTTTGCATGTTGGCTTGCCATCGAGTCTACCACTCTTATAAATGCTTCGTAACTGTGTATAAATCCATGTCTTCCACTTAGTAAATATCCTTCTAGCATTCCTTCACATGCGTGTTCTGATAGTATTCCATCTATTACTCTTCCATCTTTGTTTAGTAATTCGTCTTTTCCTATAATTTTTGTTCCCCATTTTTTGTTTGTTGCTTCAAATACATTGTTTAGTCTATTTGATAATGCTTCGTCAGGTCCAAATATTCTATAGTTTTTGTTTTCTTCGTTTAGTTTTATTAGATCTCTTATGTAACTACCTAGTTCTCTCATGTCTTCAGCTTCGGTTTGTCCGCGTTTTTTTATTTTTATTCCATATTCTTTTATGTTAGGTGTTTCTAGTTCTTTTAGTATTTCTCCTCCATTTGTCGCAGGGTTTAATCCCATTGTTTTTTCTAATGGTGGTGCTAGTGATTTTATTTCTCTTTTTATACTTCCATCTTTGTTGAATAGTTCTGTCGGTTTATAACTTTTTAACCATTTTTCTAATGCACCTACGTTGGCTGTGTTTTCTTTGTTTACAATTATTGGAACTTGATGACTTTTGTATGTTCCTTCAACTTCTTTTGGCCCAGTCCACCCTTTTGGTGTTATTAATATTATCATAGGGTATAATGGTCTAAAATGGTATGTTTTGGCATGACTTTTTATTATGTTTATGTATTCTACTATTTCGTCTAGTGTGTGTGCCATTTTTTTGTGCATTTTTATGGGATCTTTTCCTTCTACTACATAAGGCTTGTAACCATATCCTTTAAATAAGGATAATAGTTCGTCTTTCGGTATTCTACTTAGTATGCTTGGATTGGCTATTTTGTATCCGTTTAGGTTTAGTATCGGTAATACTATTCCATCGTTTTTGGGATTTATTATTTTGTTTAGATGCCATGTTGTGGCAAGTGGCCCTGTTTCTGCTTCTCCATCTCCTATTATACATGCTGCGATTAAATTAGGGTTATCTAATACCGCTCCATATGCATGGGCTAAACTGTAGCCTAATTCTCCTCCTTCGTTTATGCTTCCTGGTGTCTCGGGTGCAGCATGAGATGATACTCCTCCTGGAAAACTAAATTGTTTGAATAATTTTTTTAGCCCTTCTTCGTCTTCAGTTATTTCTGGATATATTTTGCTGTATGATCCTTCTATGTATGTGTGTGATACTACTGATTGTCCTCCATGTCCTGGTCCTGATATGTATATCATGTTTAAGTCATGTTTTTTTATTATTCTATTTAAGTGAGTGTATATGAAGTTTTGGCTAGGTGCTGTTCCCCAATGTCCTACTACGTTTGGTTTTATATCTTTTATGTCTAGTTTTCTTTTTAGTAATGGATTGTCTAACAGGTATAGTTGTCCTACTGATAGGTAGTTTGATAGTCTCCAGTATTTATCTATTATTTTTATTTCTTCATTCGTTATTCTCATTTTCTTTTTCTCCATATTTTTCAGCATAATTATTATATTTTTCGTTTTCAAATCCTTTTAGTGATATTTTTATTATTTCTTCTATTTTGTTGTTTTTTATTACTAATACTTGTGGGTAGTCTTTTGTTATTTCTTTTTTTGTTTTTGGAAATGATTCTATTTCTTTGTTTAGTTTTTCTATGTCTTCTTCCGTTATTTTATCAAGGTTTAAGTAATATATGTTTTCTTCCCTACTAAAGTTTTTGAAGTCGTGGTTAAAGATTGTGCATGAAGTTTCACAGGTACTGTCTTTTATGTAAATAAAACTTATTTCTTCTTCTATGGCTTTTTCTATTAGTTTTTCTACATCAATTTCTATGTTTCTTAGTTCGTTTTCTCCTGTTGTTTTATACATTTTTTCTGTTGTTCCATATTTTTTTTGGAATTCGTAATTGTAACTGTTTTCTTTTTTGGGATAGTAGAAGTTTCTTTTTTCTTCCATGTCTATTATTATTCCTTGTTTTGTTTCTCCACCAATTCTAAATGCTTTGTTACAGTCTAATTTTATTATGCTTGTGTTTGGATCGTATGTGTATTTTTCACATCCTTCTAAGTCGTAGTCACTTCCTGTATATTTTATTTTTTCTTTGTCAATCATAAATTCGTCGTAGTTTCCTGTTGTGTCATTGTATCTATAGTATGTTATTCCTAGTATTTCTTCTTTTGGTCTTGCTAGCGGTTTGTTTATGTAGCCCATTATTCCAAGCGCGATTAATGTTATTATTAGTACTACATATGTTATTATTCTCTTCATTAGTCAACCTCTTTTCCTATTATGTGTTAATTATATCAGTTTAGTTTTATTTTTTAAAGTTTTTATATGTGGATAAACGTAAAGATATACAAAAATTATTGTTTATAACTCTTTTGTTATTAACATTTTTCTTATTTGCTTGATATATTTTTTTGTTGTTTATATAATTATTATGGTGAAGTTTATGTTTAAATATTCTTTGGATAATAAAAGGTATCATACTTTGAATTGTTTTTATAGGAATAAATTTGATTCTAAGGTTTTTAAGGTTAGTTTAAATGCTGGTTTCGGTTGTCCTAATAAGATTAATGGTAAGGGTTGCATTTTTTGTAAGAATGGCAGTGGTAATGATTTTAGAGATTTGGATTTGTTAAGTCAATTTTATTTGGTTATGGATAGGATTGAAAAGAAATGGCCTAATAGTAAGCATATTGCATATTTTCAGGCGGATACTAATACTTTTGCTAGTGTCGATGTTTTGAAGAGTAAGTTTGAACAAATGCTGAGTATTCCTAGTGTTGTTGGTTTAAGTATTGCTACTAGGTGCGATGCTTTGGATGATGATGTTTTAGATTATTTGAGTGAACTTAATGAAAAGACTTTTTTGACCGTTGAGGTGGGTCTTCAGTCTAGTTATGATAAAACTTTATCTTTGATTAATCGAGGGCATACTGTTGATGATTTTGAGAAATCTATTAAGAGATTGCAGGATAGAAATATTTTTACTGTTGTTCATATTATTAACGGACTTCCTTATGAATCTAAGGATATGATGATTAATACTGCTAAGTATGTTAATAGTTTAGGTGTTCAAGGTATTAAAATTCATATGCTTTTTGTTAGTAAGGGGACTGAGTTAGAAACTTTGTATAATGTTAAACCTTTTCATATTCTTTCTAAGGATGAATATATTGATATAGTTTGTGAACAGTTAGAGTTTCTTAATGAAAATATGGTTATTATGAGAATTACTGGGGATCCTTTGAAGGAAGATATTATTGAGCCTCGATGGTTACTTAAGAAATTTGTGGTTCTTAATGATATTGATAAGGAAATGAGGAAAAGAGATATTTTTCAAGGTGATAAGGTTAAGTAACTGTTATCACTTTTTATATTAAATACTATATGTTTCTAAGTATCGAAAATATAGTCTCATTGTGAGAGTTAATTAATGTCTTATTAAGCATTATCTATAATAGTTTTCACTAATATTTTTATTATTGAATATTTTAAAATCTTGTCAATTTTTTTAATGGACCTTTTATATAAATTTCTTCAATACTTTGTTTTAGGACATTTCCTAATGCATATTCATCCATTAAGTCGTAGGATTGGCATCCATCGTTTACTACGTTTCCATTTGCTGATATATATTGATATTTAATTATTAGATAAGTAGAGCCTTCATATTCTTTTATTTTATATTTTTTTTGATAATTTATTAATTCATTTAAATCAGGCTGTTGTTTACTTAGTCCATTTTCATATGCTCTTCCATAAGGTAATATATCTTCTTCTCTCATTTCAAATTTTTCAATTGGAGAGAAGTATGATAAACGTTCTAATTTTTCTATTACTTTATTATCGGCCTCTTTATGAAATTGGTCTTGAGATACTACAAGAACTCCAGTACATTTTCTTACTCTTTCACTTTTTTGGATAATATACTCTTTTAATTTATTTAATCCTTCTACTAATTCTTCGCTATAAAATAAACCATTGATTCCAAGCATAAATAAATCTACAGTGATTTCTTTTTTTATATCTATATTTTGCGCTTCACCTCTACAACAGTGTACACATTCTTGATTACATCTTCGTGTTAATTCAAATTGTAACTGATAGTAATATGTTTTCACTTAATATTCCCCTTTAAATTGTTTATTTATATTACACTTCTTTTTAGAAGAAATAAAGTAATAATGACTACTTTTGCTGTTTAATTAAAAAATAAA
>JAAVYQ010000064.1 GCA_022791215.1 Bacilli bacterium
ATTATTGGCTCAATGATGTTCTTATTAGGAGTGAGAATAAAAGACATTTTATGGAAGGATCTATTGAAGGCTCTAAAAAAGGGTTTATTAAAGGTTCTAAAAAGGGAGCAAAAGGTAAACAGTATGAAATTGCCAAGAATTTATTAAAGAATACCAATACATCTCTTAAAGATATTAGTGATTGTACTGGACTTTCTTTAGATGTGATAAATAAATTAAGTAAAACTATTAAATGTAATGATTTATAGTTGGGAGGTATTATTGTTATGAAGGAAGATCAAGAAAGTTTGTATGGGAATGATTATTGGCTCAATGATGTTCTTATTAGAAGCGAGAATAAAAGACATTACATAGAAGGATCTATTGAAGGCTCTAAAGAAAAGCAATATGAAATTGCTAAAAATTTATTAAAGAATACTAATACATCTCTTAAAGATATTAGTGAATGTATTGGACTTTCTTTGGATGAAGTAATTAAATTAAAGATTCTAATTGAAGATAAAGTACTTTAGATTGTTGCAAGTGTATAAGACACTTGGTAGAAGTATTTCAAAAGGAAGAGGTTACTCTTTCTTTTGTTTTTAATGTAATTTATAATAATCCAACACTTTTTATTTTTGAACTAATGACTTTTCACAAGAAAGTTGGTACAATTATTATAGGTGAAGAGATTATGAAATTATTAAGTATTTTTTTGTGTAAGGTTGCTACTAGACTAGCAAAGTTTATGAGACGTGATGGTAGTGTTATTGGAGGTTTTGTGGCTCTTAAGATTTCTCCTAATGTTTTGAGTAAGATTAAGTTACCTAAGTACGTTATTGGCGTTACTGGTTCTAGTGGTAAGGGAAGTACTACTGAACTGGTTGCTAGAATTTTAAGCGAGAACGGTTTTAAGGTTATTTACAATAGGAATGGTAGTAATGTTACTTCTGCTATTGCAAGTTTGATTTTGAATAATAGTACTTGGAATGGTAAACTTAAAGGAGATGTACTTTTAATGGAGTTAGATGAGAGACATTCTGGTAATAGTTTGAAATTTTTTGATTTGTCTCATTTAGTTATTACTAATATTACTAGAGATCAGCCTCCTAGAAATGCTCATCCTGAATTTATTCAAAGAGTTATTAAGAATATTATTAAGGATAGTACTCATCTTATTATTAATGTTGATGATCCTCTTGTTAATGCACTCGCTATTGATCATAAGGGTAAGTTGTCTACTTATGGTATTGATAAGAATAACTACTCTACTAAGTCTAGTCTTAATAATTTGGATGGTTCTTATTGTCCTAAGTGTAATACAAAGTTAAGGTATACTTATTATAATTATGGTCATATAGGTTCTTATTCTTGTCCTAAGTGTAAATGGGGAAGATCTAAGCCCGATTATCTTGCTCATAATATTAATGTTGTTAAAGGTACTATTTTCTTAAATAAGCAAAGATGTAACTTACCTTCTAACTTCTTGTATTCTGTTTATTTTGTTACTGCTAGTTATGCTTTAGCTAGTGAGTTAGGTTTGTCTAGTGATTCGATTTTAAATGTTATTAATGATGAATCTTTTAAGCCTAAGAGACTTAATATTTATAATTTTGATAATAGATTATGGCAAATGCTTGCTAGTAAGAATGAAAATAATTTGAGTTATAAGCAATCTTTGGATTTTATTATTAATGAGCCAGGTAAGAAGACTGTTATTTTGGGTTTTGATAATTCTAGTCGTAGGTATAGTGAGAATGATATTAGTTGGATTTGGGATATCGATTTTGAGGATCTTACTCATAAGTCTATCGATAAGATTGTTTTAGTTGGTAGATTTAAGTACGATATGTTGACTAGAATGGAATATGCAGGTATTGATAGGTCTAAGATTTTGCTTATTGAAAATTTGACTGATGATTTACTTCCAGTCTTGAGATCTAAGACTAAAGGTAATATTTATAGTTGTGTTTGTTTTGATAAGGAAATTGAACTTAAGTCTATTTTGAAGAAAGATGGTGAACGTAATGCCTAAGATTAAGATTGCACATTTGTATTATGATTTAATGAATTTATATGGAGAGAATGGTAATGTCCGCGCTTTGAAAAGGTTTATAGAAAGACAGGATATTAAATGCGATATTCATTTTCTTTCTATTGGTGATTCTATAGATTTTCAAGCATATGATTTGTTTTATATCGGTATGGGTAGTGAACATAGTGAATTGTTAGTTTTAGACGATATTAAAAAGTATAGAGATGATATTAAGAAAGCTATTGATAAGGGTAAACATTTTTTAATCACTGGGAATGCTATGGAGTTATTTGGTTCTCATATTGTTGTCGATAATAAAAAGTCTATTAAGGCTCTTGATATTTTTCCTTATTATACAGTTCATGAGAGTATAAGAGTTGTAGGTAGTGCTGTTTTTAAGACTAGGTTGATTAAGGATAAGATTATCGGTTTTCAAAATCGTGCTGGTATTATTTATGGTATTGATAAGCCTTTGTTTAAGGTTATTGATGGTACAGGTTCAATTCCTAATGCTACTAAGGAAGGATATATTTATAAGAACTTTTATGCTACTTATCTTTTGGGTCCTTTTTATATTAGAAATCCTTATTTTACTAGTTTTATTGTTAAGAATGTGATGAAGCAAAAGAATAAAAAGTATAAGTTGAAGATGCTTAATAGAACTACTGAGATTAAGGCTTATAATGAGTATTTAAATAATTTTCATATAAATTAAAAACTCGCAAAACGCGAGTTTGTTTTTTATATTCCTAATTCAACTTTAATGTTTTCGTCTCCTTCAACATATTTGACGTTTCTTCCACCACTTATTTTTATTAGTGTGTGTCCATTTATTTTTAAATCTTTTACACTTTGCGCACTTGGGTTTGATGTGTCACCTGTTATTGATTTGTTAAGTCCTTCACTTAAGTCTACTGCATATAGAGGAAGTTTTTCTCCATCTTTGTTTTTGTATATATTTCCTACTGCTCCAATATATACACTTTCTTCACTTTCAAAGTCACCTATCATAACATAATATTCGTCTTCTTGTTTACTAAATATCGTTCCTGCCAATATGTTTTCATAGTCTATTGTTCCTGCTGTAACCTCAGGTTTTATATATCTTATATCAAATAATCCTATATGTTTTGCTAGTATTGTTAGTCCATATGCAAGAACTACTATTATTCCTATTGCACATATTACAATTGTTATATCTTTTAATTTCATTTCTTCTACTTCGTTTATTTTGTTATAGTTTGTATTTATTTTTTGTTTTCTTCTTATATTTCTATTTGCCATAATAATTACCTCACAATCATAATATCATAAATTACTTATATTCGCAACTATTTGTATGTAAATAAAAAGAAAGTAAGAAACAAGCCAAAGATTAATTTTTAATGTAAGGGTTAATCAATCTTTATATACGATTTACATCTGCTTCTCACTTTCATCGTAGTAAAATTAACGTCGGAATTTGTTATTTTTACTAACAATTAGATTATATCAATTATAGTTGTTACTGTCAATTATAATGTCGCATTTTTTGTCGAAAAAAGTCATCTTTGGTTAGTATTTACAGTCACCACAAAGAATAAGTAATTTCTTCACTTATTTTTTATCTTTTGCTCTATCTATATTTTGAAATATATTTTTTTGATATAGTCAGTCGTTAGTATTATTTAAGACAAGTTCTCAAGCATTTTTTAATTCTTTTAGTTTTAACATACTGTCAATAGAAATTTTTTCCAGTATTTAAAAGTTACTGCTATTTTTTCATAATTAACACTTTTATAGATGTTATCAACAAATTTCTTTTTATATTTATTTTTCTATATTAACTCCTTAAATTATATCAAAAAACCACTTTAATGTGGTTTTAATTCTTTTTAGTGCGAATTATATATAAGCTATGAACTTTGTTTTCTTTCTAAGTATCATTTTAGCATATAGTAAGTATTTTTTCCAGTACCTTTTTTTAAGATTATATCTTTTTCTAACATATTATTAATTATTTGTTTAGATCGAGTATTACCTATATTTAACAAACTTTCGACATCAGCACGAGTCATTCTATCATTAACTTTTAAAAATTCTATAATATTCTCTTCTTTAGATAAATTCTTATTTATTTTAGTAATATTTTTTTCTTTATAATTTCTATTAGGAAGAATTATTTTAAATACATTTTCGGAAAGTTCAATAATAGGCTTCTTTTCGTTATCTTTATATTCTTTAATTATTCTCCCGATTCCTGTTCCATAATTTTCAACATAATTTAAGCGATGAAAAATTTCTGCAAAATTCGGGTTTCTAGAATTCGATACTCCACTGTATATGTCTTCCAAAGTCAAATTATTAATTAATCCACCTATAGAGTTAATCTCAATTCTATCATCGAAGATAGATAAAAGTATGCTACCATCAAAATAATAATCTCTATGTATAACTGCATTTAACAAAGATTCTCTTAACGCAAAATCAGGATAATCTTTTTTATCTATTCTTTGCAAACCTTCAAAATTTGATTCTATATGGTTAGATAAATTCATATAATAAAAAGCATCTTCAATAATTTTTATAGAAGAACCTTTTAATTCTTTTCGATCTTTAAAAATAGTTTTATCTTTTCCTTCAAAAATTGCACATTTTATAGTAAAAGGGTTTTGATCTGATAATAATAATGCTAAATTATTATAATTCTCTCCAGTTAACATTTTTAACGAATTATACTTATTTTTTGAAAAATCAATATTTTTATTTTTGAAGAAATCTTTTGTGTAATTGAATGTTAAGTCCTGATTTTTACATATTTCATCTTCATATTTTTGATAAGATGATTCAACTAACATTTTTCTAATAATTTCATCTGTAGCCTGTATACTTGAGGAACCATGTCGTAAATATACTCCATTAGGTTTAAGACCTTTGTCAGCTAAATAATATGGTTTTTTTGGACCTGATGTAATATGTAATTCAATAATATTTTTATTCTCAATGAACTTCGTATCAATGCTAGTATATAAAGTTAAATTGCCAATAATTCCTTCTCGTATCATACCGCTTAAGGCTTCAACATCTTCATTAATATTTTTTAATCCAATAACGTTACCATCGTCGTTAATTCCAATATAAATAGTCCCTCCCTTAGAATTAGCAAAGGCAACTATTTCTTTTTTAATATTTTTATTTAATTCTTGTTTAAGTTCTACAATTTCTGATTCTCTATACACTAATATCACCTATTCAATTATAAGTCATAAATTATTATTTGGCAACGTTTACAGTCACTTTCCGGTCACTTTTCGGTCACTTTTCGGTCACAATAGTTAGTCTTTACAGCATAAAAGATAAGTAATCTCTTCACTTATTTTTTAATTGCTTGTAACTCTACTAAAGTATAAGGATTATTTCTACTAGCCCTGATAAAGAGTTGTCTCACTCTAAATTCTACATGCCTTTATGGAGTTTCTTATATTGACATAATCTTTTACTCCATCAATATTTTGAAATTTTTCACTTACTTTTATAAACTTAATAAGTATTAAAAGTGAGATGAAATTATTTATAAACGTATCTATTACTTCTTACTTCATGGTCTTTTTTTTGTCATGTTCCATTATTGTTTTATTACTTAACAAGTTTAATATATTATCTTTAACTAGACCTTCTTTATTTTTCTTTTCATACTCTTTTGGTAGACATACTTTTTCACTATATAATTAAACTTTTTATTCTTTTCTGCTCTTTTTCTTTTAATAGTTTTTGTAATTCTTCTAATAGTTCGTTTACATATTCTATTCCATAGTCTATAAAGTTATAGTTTGCTATGTCTATATCTAAAGTACTTAAAATCTCTTCTATACTTTTACTGTTTCCAAGTGATAAGAATTTTATGTATTTTTCTTTGAATTCTTTATCTTTTAATAGCTTTTTTACTATGTATATTGATAAGCAGGCTCCTACTGAGTATTGGTAAACATAATATGAATTTTGCATTATTAAGTGACTTATTTTTATCCATTCGTATTTCATTTTTTCGTTTATTGTTAGTTGTTCACCATTGTATTTTTCTACTAATTTTAAGTAAATTTTATTTATTTCTTCACTTTCTATTTCTTGTTGGTTTTCTATTTGTTTTATTATTTCGTTTTCAAATTCACTTATCATCGCTTGATTAAATATTGAATTTATTATGGCGTTTATGTTGTCGTTCAGTATGTATATTTTTTCTTCGCCGTTTGTAGCATTTTCTATTAGGCTTTTGTTTAGTAGGATTTCATTTACTTTTGATGCTACTTCAGTTAGAAAGTATGTTACTGAGAAATCAAGGTATCCGTTTTCTTGTTTTGAATAGTGTGTGTTTACTGCATGCCCGATTTCATGTGCTAATAGTCTTAATGATGTTATTGTTCCAGTATAGTTCACAAGTATATAAGGCACTCCATCGTATGCAATGGAACTATGTGATCCTCCTATTTTGTTTTCTTGAGGATATGCATGAGCCCATCCATTTTCAAACATTTCATCAATTAATTTTGTGTATGTTTCTCCTAGTATTGCTAATGCTTTTTTAATCGCTTTTATTCCTTCTTCTATTTCTATGTTTATTTTTGGAATGTCACAAATTGATAGTAATGTGTCATAATTGTTAAATTGGTTTAAGGATAATGCTTCTTTTTTTAGTTTATTATATTTTTGTTTTACTTCGCTTTTTTTGCTTATTTCTTCTATTACCATATTAAAGAATGTTTTTTCGATTTCATATTCATCCATGCTTTCTTCAATTAGGCTTTTATAGTTTTTTAATCTTGATAGTTTTATTTCTATTTTAAGTTTATTTTTGTATAATTCACTTACTATTTCTGATATTTCATCGTGTTGTTTCATATACGCTTCATATATTACTTTTCTTTTTTCTTGGTTATTGTCTAATAGTAATTCATTGATGTTATTTTTGTTTATTGTTATGGTTTCTCCATTATATGTGATCTCTATTGTCCAATTTTCATTATCGTTTCTTGATATTTGTTTCTTATGTCTTGTAATTCTTTTTCATAATTGGCCAGTAATTCTAGATTTTCTTTTGATGTGATTGTATGTTCTTTTTTTCTTAGTATTAATTTTATGTGTCTTTGATATTTTTTTAATTCTCGGTCTTTTAGATATTCTTGTATTTTGTTTTCGTTTTCTATACATAGTTTTTCAAATTCGTTAGATATTACTTGAAATTTCCCATATAAACTCAGTACATTTTTCATTTGTTCTTTGTAGTTTTCTAATGTCATGTTTAAGTGTACTTTCTTTTTTGAATATGAAAATACTCGGTCTATTATTCTTTCTGTTTCTATTTTTAGTTCTAGGTACTTTTTAAATTCTTCTTTGTTATATAATATTTTTTTGATATTGGTGTTTAATTCTTTTAGATTTTCTTCTATTTTTTTATAGTCTTTATTCCATTCTTCTTCGTTTTTGTATAAATGCGTTAAGTCCCAATTTAATTGCATAATTTACCTCTTTTCTTTTAATTATTTATTTCTTCATTTTTCATTTCGATCATAAATTTATCAAAATCGGCTTCAAATAATTTATCTTGTACAATTCTATATTTTTCAAACTTTGATAAAGCGAAACTTTCTGCTACTTTATGAGAAACCTTTCCAGGATTATCCAATACTTCTTTTTCACTGAATCGTAAAAATACATCTAATCTTTTTTCCAATTTTCCATAGTCATTGGAATACGCCTTTCAACTTGATCTTCTGCATAATCCAAATACATTGTAACAATTCTTTCTAAAGATTTAAGTTCTTCTTTTGTTAAATAATTCTTGGCAATTCCAACATCAGTTGTCATTATTTTCCATAAGTTTTGTCCTAAAATGACATTAATTATCTTTATTTAATTCCTTTACTTCAATATTCATAATTTCTAAATAATCTTTTTCTGCTTGAGTTAAATGTGTTTGCATATATTTATCATATTCTTTATGAGCTTTTCTTAGAGCTTCCTCATGGGAAATTGTTCCCTTTGAATTTAAAATATCATTATGTGTCATTGTTAAAAAGCCATCTAATTCTCTAACCCAATCTTGCATTGTCATAGCTTTGCGCCTTAATGCGTTAATCTCAGCTACATCAAGATATGCTGAAACAAGTCTATTTAATATTTGTAACTCTTCTAATGTTAAATAATTTTTAGCTATTTCTGTTTCTTTTCTAGTAGGCATATCACCTTTAAAATTTGTGAGACCAATATTTTCTTTATTACTATCTACTCTGTTAAATACTATTTCAGCTGCCGTATTATTTGAAACTGCATAGTGCATTTTATTTTGCACAGTTTTAAAA
>JAAVYQ010000065.1 GCA_022791215.1 Bacilli bacterium
AACACTGTTTGTAATAAAAGAGGTTTGAAAAAAGATGGTACTTATATATTATGTTATATAATACCTAGAATGCAATATATAATAGACTTTTTAAAAGAAAATAAAATAACAAAAGAAGAATGTGAATATCTAAACAGTGAATTAGGTAAAGAAGATTTAAACTTATTAATAGAGAATTATAAAAAACAAGAATTTATAAAGACATACATAAACAAGCACCTAAATAAAAAAGATACCAACAAAGATTACAAAAGACTTATTACAAAATATGGACTAGAAAAAGCCAAAATAATATTACTATTCATAAAATACGAAAGACGCATAACAATACAACAAATAAGCAAACTATTAAATTTAGAAACAGAAGAAATATTTGATACATATATCACTTACAAATTAGAAAACAAACAAACTATGAAGTATTAATACATTTCATTTGTTCTTACAAAATTATTGTAGTATAACAACTAAAATATAAAAAAGAGGGAAATATGAAAAACTATAAAACATTTTACGAAAAATTTGATTATCCAAAAGAAATAGTATTATTAGCAACAAAATTTTTAACAAATAATCAATTAGAAAAAATATACTTAAAACATGGAGATAATCTAATATCAGAAGAAAGTGGAGACTTAACTAAAACAGATTTTGCAACTTACTACCGAGCATTAACTCAAATGAATAAAATAATAGAATTTCTAGAAGAAGAAAACATAAATGTACAAGAAGCAATATTCATCATAAAAGATGAAAAAAAGTTAAAAAACCTAAAAAATTTATATAAAGAAAAAAATCAAAGAAATTATAAAAGTTTCTTTTCAAACTTTAAAGAGTCACCTAACTTAATAAGATTAGCAGTCATGATGGTAAGTGACACATACAAAGAAACTCTATATAAAAAATACGGAGAAAACCTTGATGATACTACTCATAAGCCAAACGTAACAACGAATGACACAAAAAAAGTAAGCCACAGACTTATATGCAAACTAAATGAAATCTAAGAATTTTTAAAACAAAAAAATTTAACCGAAGAAGAAGTAAAATTTTTATTAGAACACCAAGAAAAAATAAATATATTAAAAAAAGAATTTAAAATGTGTAAAGTTGCAGGTATAAGATTATTCGAAATGTTTAACGAAAGTGAAACAATGGTTAGACTTGCTATAACATTTTTAACATATGAACACCAAGAGTTTTTAAAATCTATTCTTGGATCTGAATATAACGGATATTTAAACGGAAAATTAAAACAAACTGAAAAAATTAAAAGGAAAACTGAATTAGTATTAAACTACCTAAAAAGTTCTAATATTACAGAAGAACAAGCAAAAGAATTTTTAGAAGGAAAAAACACAAAAAGATATATATTATTAAAAATGAATTTTCAACCTAATGTAAAATTCTATGACACTGAAGGAAAAGAAAACAATAAAGAAATGCAAAATTTTATAAATGATAACTTTAAAAATAATAGCATAGTTACCATAGAATATCTAAGAAGAAATAACATTACACCAAATGACATACCACTTTTATTAAATTCTCCTTCCTTAATAAAATACATTGAAAGTGAATCAAAAAACAACTATTGTATTGCTACATCTACTAAAAGTTTTTATAGTAGATTCAATGAAGATAAAGAATTGGTATTGTTAGCATCTAAATTACTTAAAGATAAAGAAAAGTTAATATTATATAAAAAACACGATGAAAACCTAGAATCTATGATTTCTATAAAACTAACAAATAAAGAAAACTCATATTTTTATAATATAATAATTCCAAGCATGAAAAATATATTAACTTATTTAAAAACTAATAATATAACAGTTATACGCGCAAAATATCTATTAAGTAGTGATGGTAAAGAAGAATTAGAACTTTTAATGTTGGCTTACTATCAAACTAAGCAAAGAAAAGAACCATCTACGCCACATAAATATAAAAGTATACTAGACAGTTTTAATAAGCCAAAGAATATAATCAAACTATCAATTATGTTATTAAAAGAAGAATATCAGCATGTAATATTTCAAATATATGGTATTACATTAGAAGAGACAAAAACTCAAAAAATAACAACTAAAACAATAAATAGAATTACATACGCTAAAAAACTAATTAAACAAATAATAGAATTTTTAGAAAGTAAAAATATTACAGAAGAACAAACTTTATACTTAATGAGCAAAGAAGGAGCCACTGACTTAGAAAACTTAAAAAAAGAATATTATGAGTCAAACATAAAAAAACATACAAAAGGCAATAGAAAATATTATAAAAGTTTTTTCTCATATTTTAGTGATCCAAAACACATTATAAAATTTAGTGTTTTATTCTTAAAAGAAGATCATAGAAACTTATTATATTTTAAATATAATAAAGATTTAGAAAATATAATACCAAAAGAGGAAGCAAATGAAGGAATTACTTCTATAATTTATAATACAGTACTACCAAAAATCAAGGAAATAATAGAATTTCTAAATAAAGAGAATATTACAGATAAGCATATAGATTATTTATGTAGTGATAATGGAAAAGAAGACTTAAAAGTACTAATAGACATTTATAGAACACAAAAAAGATTAAATAGTTTCAAAAAAGTAATGTTTAAAGAAAGTGAAACTAAAAGATATTCTAACGAAGAAAAAATACAAACTTTATTTAAAAGGAACGAAGGAAAAATAAACATAAATAGAATTAGCGAAATATTTGACATAGAAAAAGAAGAGGTGTTTGATGCATAATTGCATACAAATTAGAAAACAAAAAAACAAGGGCTAGAAAACAATAATGATATGAACCCTTGTTTTTAATATGAATTAAATAACTCTAGGACTTCTTTCAAACTCCTTATGTAGTTGCTTAGTAGTCCAAAGCAAACTATACTTAGTATAACTTAAAATGAAATCAAACTCACCCAAATACTCATAAACTCTAGGATTCCAAATCATTTTAAACTCATTAAGACCCTTATAAGGACTATCCTTACTAAAATCTCCAGCCATACCATTCAAATCAAGAAAATTAAAACCTTCTTGTTTATAAGTAGTAATAAGCATATAATGAAGAAAATGATTAGGCAAAAGACTATTATAAGATTTATTAAAACCACTCGCAAAAATACTAGCGACACCATTAAACTTAACCACTAAAGCACCAGCAATAATTTCCTTAAAAACACCATTTTGAATTTTCAAATTAATCTCGCCAATTTCCTTATTAACATCATTTAACTTTCTATCACTTACCATCTTTTCCTTATAAATATCCTTATTCTTAGTGTCATCCTTAAAAACCTTATTAATTCTTTCATTAATACTCAACTCAGTAGCATACTCATCCTGCAAATTCTCTAAATAACTATGATAATCTACCTCGACTAAAAATAGATCAACCATATCTGACTCCTTAAAAACCTTATAAAAAATTTTATAAAAATCAGAAGATCTATCATTCTTTCTCTTAATAAGTTCATACAAATCATTAACATTATAAATGTCACCCTTAACGAGTTTCAAACCTCTAGAATGAATTCTATCTAATTTCTTTTGAATCTTCTCATCCAAATTAGAAAAACTAAAACTCTTTAAATTTAAAATTGGATTATACTTAGTCAA